>WHTT01000158.1 GCA_009377605.1 Luteitalea sp. | reverse complement strand
GGAATCGTGCTCGGCCTGTTGGCGGCCGTTGGCGTCACTCGCTCTCTCGAGACGCTCCTCTTCGGCGTACAGGCGATCGACGCGTCGACCTTCATCGCGATGTCCAGCGTGATGCTGGCCGTCGCGCTATTGGCGAGCTACATCCCGGCCCGACGCGCATCGGCCATGGATCCGATGCAATCGCTGCGTACCGAGTAGCCGCGATTTTGATGCGCTTCAGGACGAGCGCCGAGTGAATCGTGAAGAGCTTGCTCGGCTTCACGACGGACGTCTTGGGTAGGCTTCCGTCCACGCAGTCGTGCTCGTGGATCGTTAGGACATCGTTGCCGTCGATCACTTGCGACGTAATCGCGACCAGGACGATATCCTGCATCTGGTCGTTAAATGCGTTGGGCGAGACGACCAGCGCCGGGCGCCTCTTCGATGAGCTGAGGTCGGTAAACGGGAAGGGGACGAGAACGATGTCGCCTCGCTTATAGCGTGTCGTAGACGGCATCGCTCGGGTTGTTCCAGAACTCGAAGCTCTGCTCCGCAGCCTTGAGCCAGCCGAGTGTCTCGCGGATGTCGCGCAGTTCCTCTTCAGAGAACGCTGTATAGATCTCGCCCGGCTTCGCGTCCTCGACGTCCTCGAGCGGCTCGAACACGCCGTTCTTGTATGCGACCTTGATGCTCATGGCACTCACCATTATACGCCCGCGCGGCGGACGCGGATCTCGACCGAGCGCCAGCAAAGCGCTGGCGCTCGGAGGCATTCAAGAGGGGGCAGCCGTCTGGCCATGCGTGGGAGCTGTCGGCGCGACAGATTCCGAACCTTATCGAGATGTGCGTCTTGGCCTCGCGATAGAGAGATCTGGCACGCGAACCGTCGGGCGGATCTCGTGGATTCGAGTGGCCGCGGACCTACAACTGTCCGCCTTGCCTGAAGCTGTAATAGCGGCCGTCGCCGACGATGATGTGATCCAGCACGTCCACGCCGAGCAGCTCACCGGCGGTCACGAGGCGGCGAGTCAACAGGATATCGTTCAGACTCGGCGTGGGATCGCCTGATGGATGCACATGCGCGATCACGATCGCAGCAGAATTCGCTAAGAGCGCGGCCTTGAATACGTCGCGCGGATGCACCAGCGTCGCGTCGAGCGTGCCACGGCTCACTTCGTGGTACGCGACGACGCGATGTTTGGTCGACAAGCAGAGGATTGCGAAGACTTCGTTGGCCTCGTGCTGCAGCAACGGCATCACGATCGCAGCGGATTGCGCTGGTGTGGCGACGGCGACAGGGACCATGAGAGGCTCGCCCGTGTCGCTCTTCTTGACCGAGTATCGCAGCGTGAGTTCGCGAAGTTGCCTGGTCTCCGTTTGCATGATCGTGTCCTCCGTGTGTGCGGGTCTGGGTTCCTTCGCAACCTCAGGAATCCAGACCTGCACACACGGAGGACACGCGCGACGCACCGGCTCGGCGAGGCGGTGGCGCATCGCAACGGCCGTGACAGGGTCACCTGGCGCGGCTCATGAAATGAGGTGACCGTTGCGACGCCATTGCCGTCCGTGGCTCAAGGCGGCGAGCCGGGGCGGAGCGGCCACAGCCGGAGACCGGCCAGCGAACGGAGATGCGAGGGTGCAGGAAACCTACGTCGGCGGAGCAGGCGCCTCCCGGCAGCGAAGAGCGGTCACATGGTTCCGCGACGTTAAGGAAGGTCAAGGCGCGAGACGAGACAAGCCCACGTGCCGACGACCTCTCGTTGGTGGCCCATGCGCTTACCGGTGGCCCGTGTCGCGGTCCATTTCCGGCAGCTCACCAGATCGTGCGGATGGGATGGCTCAGCAGTGATGGTGCGTCGTGGGGTGGCTGGCTATCACGCGGCCAGTGTAGACGCCCCCGCTCGCCGGAGTCCGACCGGAAGGGACAGGTTGGCGTCAAATAGGTTACTCGGAGCACCGGCGTTGTTGATCGCGTGCTGTCTGTGCAGCGTGTGGCTCGCAGTCACCCGCTCGCCGCGATCAGCGATAGCAAGGGTATCGCTGGCCTAGTGTGATGCATCACCAGTCACAGACGATGTCTCCCATGAGCGACCTGTTGCGGGATATCCGGTTTGCGTACCGCACGCTCTCACGTTCGCCGTGGTTTGCCGCACTCGCGGTTCTGACGCTGGCTCTTGGCATCGGTGGAACCACGGCGCTGTTCAGCCTCCTGGACGCCGTGCTGCTGCGGGCGCTGCCCTACAAAGACGCGGACCGACTGGTGGCCGTGTGGGGACAGAACGTTGAACGCACGGGCATGCGCGTCCCCATCCCGCTCGTAGAGGCTCTGCGCGAGCGGTCGACGACGCTCGACGCGATCACCATCAACAATATCGACGGCGGTGCGGTGCGTACGCCGGACGGTGACGTCGAGGTCCGTGGTGACCACGTCTCATCGAACTTCGTCGACGTGATGGGGATCGCGCCTTTAGCTGGACGAGGATTTCTGCCGGAGGATGAGCGGCCTGGGGCTATCCCTGTGATGATCATCAGCTACAGCTTCTGGCAGCAACGCCTGCGCGGGGACCCGGAAGTCATCGGCCGGACGCTGTATCTGGAGGAGGCGCCGTACACGGGCGATCCGCTGCCGTACACGGTCGTTGGCATCATGCCTCCGGAGTTTCGCACGTATTGGGGTAGTGAGAGAGCCTACTGGACACCGTACGCCAGCGAACACCGTCGGCGACGGGAACGGCAGATTGGCGACGAATTGATCGCGCGCTTGGCGGAGGGCGTGACCATCGATGACGCGAGGCGCGAGATCGCCGCGATTGGCGCAAGCGTCGATATCGAGGATTGGAGGGAAGACGGGCGCCGCCTCGGTCTGTCTCCCCTGAAGCGTGAGATCGTCGGCGATTCCGCCTATGCGCTCCAGCTCCTGCTGGCCGCCGTCGCGGTCGTCCTCGCGATGGTGTGTGCGAACCTTGCCCAGTTGTTGTTGGCGCGCTCAGATGGCCGGGTTGCAGAGTTCGCCACGCGGAAGGCGATCGGCGCGCCTTCGTGGCAACTGTTTCGCCTGACGCTGGTGGAGAGCCTGCTGCTGTCGGCGGCCGGAGGCGCCGCGGGCGTGGGTCTCGCGTACGTGTTGCTGCCGGTGATGCTCGCGCTGGCGCCGTCCGAGATCCCACGGATCAGCGAGGCGGCGATCGATGCGCGCGTGCTGGCGGTCGCCGTCGGGTTGACGGTCCTCACGGGTTGTGGGTTTGGGCTCGCGCCGGCGCTGCGGTTGGCTCGTCTGTCGGTGGTGGAGGCCATGAAACGCACACCTGGAACGCGGGTGACCTCACGGGCACGGTTCCGAGCCGCACTCATCGTGGGCCAGGTCGCGGCATCCGTGACGCTGTTTGCCCTCGCAGGTCTGGTCGGGCGCACGTTTCTCACGCTCCTCCCGTCCGACCCCGGCTTCGACGCCGAATCGCGGACCGTCTTGCTCGTGAGTCTCCTGGGCGATCGCTTTCCGGATCGCGCAGAGCGCCTTTGGCGATGGCATGACCTGCTACGAGGTGTGGAAGCACACCCGGGCATCACTGGAGTCGGACTGAGCTCGAGGGTGCCGTTCACCGACAACGAACCGATCGGCTCTGTGGCGGCCCTTGATACGACAGGTCGCAGAGGCGCTGCGGCGGCGCTGGACGCCGACGTCCGGGTCGTGTCATCCAATGTCTTTCAGCTCTTACAGATACCGCTCCTTCAGGGGCGAATCTTCACCTCGGCTGACAGTTCGACATCACCTGGTGTGGCCATCGTCAACGAAACCCTCGCGCGGAAGCTCGCGCCGGCCGGTGACGTGCTCGGAAGAACGGTGCACATTGAAGGAGGCAGCTCCGCCGCCCTCCCGGCGTATCAGATTGTCGGCGTGGTCGCTGACGCCCGATCGACGGGAACCACGGTTGACGTCTGGAACGAGATCTACATTCCCCTGTCACAGAGCCGGGCAGAGTTTGCCTTCCTGATTGTTCGATCCGCATTCGACACCGGCACGTTGGCGAACGCGCTGCGAGAAGAAGTCCGGTCGGTGTTCCCGGAGTTGCCAGAGAACCCCCTGTTGTTGCCAGCGACCTCGATGGAAGACGTGTTGATGCAATCCGTGGCCGGACCGCGATTCAGCGCGACGCTCGTGACTTCGTTTTCAGCGATGGCGCTGCTGCTGGCTGCGATCGGTCTGTTTGGGTTGGTCGCGTGTTCGGTTTCGCAGCGGCATCAAGAGCTCGGAATCCGAGCCGCGCTGGGAGCTCGTCCATGGCATCTGGTTGTGACCGTCACGCGCTCCGCGGTCGTGTTGACGGCCGGTGGCGTTGCGCTGGGACTGGCGACGGGCGGCTATGTGACGCGATTCGTCGAGAGTCAGCTCTTTGCAATCAAACCTCTCGACGTGCCGACGTTTGTGGGCGCGGCACTCCTGATGCTCGTGGTGGCAGGTGTCGCTGCGTATCTTCCCGCTCGGCACGCCGCACGAACGGACCCGATGACGGCCCTGCGATACGAGTGAGATCGGGGCGCGGTGGCCGCGCACGTCCACCGTCGCAAGCGTAGGCGAGACCTGGCTGGTCTCAGCGATCGGCGGCGTAACGCTTCAGCTTCCGAAAGAGCGTCGCTGGAGCAACGCGAAGCTGTTGGGCCGTCTGCGTCTTGTTGCCGCCGTTCTGTTCGAGAGCCGCGAGGATGTAGTCGCGCTCGACGTCTCGCAGCGGGCGCAGGCGCTGCGGCATGCTTGGAAGTGGGCGCGCCAATCGTACCTCATCAGGGAGATCGCCAACGTCGATCACGTTGTCCGTGGCAAGGACGCACGCGCGTTCCACGGCGTTCTCGAGCTCCCTGACGTTTCCCGGCCACGCGTATTGGAGGATTCGATCGAGCGCTGCTGGCGTGTAGCGGGGAACCGGCCGTCCCATCTCAAGAGCGATTCGCTCAAGGAACGTCTCGGCAAGACCCCGAAGTTCCTCGGGACGCTCCCGCAACGGCGGCACGTACAGCTTCACCACCTTGAGCCGATAGTAGAGATCCCGCCTGAACCGGCGGTCCGCGACGTCCTCGGCCAGGCTCCGATTCGTGGCTGCGATGAGTCGAACGTGCACCTTACGCTGGCGATTCTCGCCAACTCGACGAACTTCGCGGTCGTGGAGCACACGGAGGAGCTTCACCTGCATGCCTAGCGGCAGCTCACCGACCTCATCGAGCAGCAGTGTGCCCTTGTCCGCAGCCTCGAAGAGTCCGGGACGGTCCTGAAGCGCACCGCTGAACGCACCGCGAGCGTGCCCAAAGAGCTCGCTCTCGAACAATGTCTCGGGCAACGCTCCACAGTTCACCGGAATGAATGGACCGGGCGCGCGGGGCGACCTGCGATGAATGAAGCGTGCGAGTCGTTCCTTGCCTACGCCACTCTCGCCGGTGATGAGGATTGTCGAGTCGACCCGTGCCACACGCTCCGCGACGGCGACCCAGTCGCTGCATCGCGCCGCCATGCATACGAAGATCAAGGTCGTCGTCGGGGCGTTGCCATCCTGAGCGTGGACGGTCCATGGCTACTTGGCGCCCACCGGCACCAAGCGGGGAAGCGACGCAGGGTGGCGGTCAGTTGCGAGTTTGCCGAACGTCTCGTTCTTTGGCGGCGATGACGGACTATCGACACAGCGCGGCAGATCCTCATCATGAGAAACAAGGATGAGTTTATGCGCCGATCGGTATCCGAGGACGCCACGGCCCCTCCCCGGCCTCCTGGCCTGACCGTTTCTTCCACACGCGCCCTGTACCACATAGAACGCTGTTCTACGCAAAAACCTTACAGCTCTTCAGTGAGAATCCTATACCCCTGTATACTGAAGCTTGCCTGCCATGTTCGTGGACGTTGTGCCCGCCGACACGTCCGATGTGTCCGATGGAGTCTTGGCGGAAGCTCTCGTTGGTCGACGCGAGCGGACAACCGTTCGATCCCCGCATCGAGGAAGCACTCCGTCGTCTGCTGCCTCGGCTACGGCGGCAGTTTCCTGCCCTGCGCGATGACGTGGCGCTCACCCAGGTTCTCGAGGAAGCCGGCCGGCGGGTCGCCAAACGCGAGGAGGAGTCGGGATCGATCGACAAACTAGATCGATACGCCTGGCTCACCGTGGTAAGCGTGGCCACCTCCTACGTGCGACGAGCATCAAGCCGTCTTGAACAGAAGACGTTACGCGGCGAGGCGAGCCACGCGGCACTCTCCAAGATGCACGCGCGGACCGGCACGGCCGACGAGATCGAGCGCCGGATCACGCTCCGTGAGGTGGTGGCTCGGTTGCCGCTGGATGAGCGCTTCGTCTTCGGGCGGAAGGTGGCCGGGTTCTCCAGCCAGGAGATTGCGCGGGAGCGGGGATCCTCGGTCGTTGCCGTCGATACCTTCTTCTTCCGTTCCAAGCGTAAGATTCGCAGCATGCTGGGCATCGACGTGAGGGACGCTGTCCATCAAGACCCGGCGCGCCGGTCGGCTGTAGACGTTTCCAAGCGGGAGTCCGTGAACGAACGAGAAGCTGAGAACGAGGATGGCGAATCAGACTCCACCACCTGATCGAGCGGAGTCGCGTGTCGACGACGACATTGAAGAGCTGCTGCGGCACGCCAATCCGAACCCGGAGCGTGCAGGGTGTCCCTCGCATGAGGTGTTGATCCAGCTCGCCCGTCGAGAGCGCGCAATCACCGATCCTGGGTACGATCACCTCATCGAATGTTCACCCTGCTACCGGGAGTTCAGGGACCTCCAGCAGGCAGAGACCCGACACCGCGCGTTCAGGCAGTCGGTTGCCAAATGGGTCGTTCCGGCTGCCGCAGCGCTGTTGGTTGTCACCGCCGGTTTGTGGCTTGCGTTGTCGAGGGAAGGCGGCCGACCCGCGGAGACGGGGCCGGGAGTCGATGCGGTCGAGGTCCACGCGCGGCTCGACCTGCGGCCCTTCACGGTGGAGCGGAGCGCTCAGCGGCAGGCCACGCAGCAGCCGCTCTTGCTGCCACGCGGGCTCGTGAACGTGACCATGCTGCTGCCCCGCGGCTCGGAACCTGGCGAGTACGAAGTGCAAGTGCTCGACCCGGACCTCCGGTCGATGGCGTCTGCCACCGGCGAGGCGACGATTCGGAACTCTGTCACCACATTCGAGGCCAGGTTGGACCTCCGGGGGCTGTCGCCAGGCTCGTATCAGCTTGCGCTCCGCCGGGAAGGGGATAGTTGGCATCTGTTTCCAGCGGAGATGAAGTGATGCAATGGCGTGTCGTGCTCTCTGGTCTTGCGCTCACCTTCGCCTCGGCGATTCCGTGTGTAGCGCAGCAGGCCGAGGGGCGCTCTGCCCGGAACCACGTGCTACGCGATGAATTGCTACGAATGCGTGACCAGGACCAACGGTACCCTTTCTATCCGCGGTCGAGCCGGTGGGAATACACTTGGCGACTGATCAGGAGTTGGCGACGTTGGACGTGTCCGCCGGGCACGCCCGGAGGCGCTCACCTGCGCGCCTCATCCGTCGGGCCATCGACTCAATGGTGCTGGACCCTCGCGGCAACGCGATCGGCGTTCTGAACGGCGGCCCC
>WHTT01000157.1 GCA_009377605.1 Luteitalea sp. | reverse complement strand
TGCGAAAGAGCGGCACGTGCGGCAGGCTGTAGGGCAGATAGAGAAGAAACGGCGTGTCCTGATTCGCCTTGATGAACCGAATCGCCTCTTCGGTGTAGCGACGCGTGATGGTCGTTTGGTCAGCCGGACGCTCGATGATGCGCGTCCCACGCATCAGCGGGACATTGAAATCCTCGATGTTGGGGTTCTGGAAGACCTCCCTGCCCGTTGACGTATCACGGTCCATGTCATTCGAGTAGGGGATGCCGAAATACTCGTCGAACCCGTTGTTCGTCGGGAGGAACGGTGGCAGGTGTCCCAGATGCCACTTGCCGATCGCCGCCGTCGCATAGCCCTGCGCTTTGAGCGCCTCGGCCAGCGTGACTTCGCCGGCCGGGATCCCGCCTTTGGAGTCAGGAAACAGGACGCGTCGCTTGTCGGACGTCATGCCGCTGCGCACGGGCAAGCGACCCGTGAGAAGCGCCGCACGGCTTGGGGTACACACGGATGCGCCGACGTAGAAGTCGGTGAAGCGGAGACCTTCGACGGCCATGCGATCCAGACGCGGAGTGTGGATCGTTGGATGGCCATACGATGAGAGGTCGCCATACCCCAGGTCGTCGGCAAAGAGGATGACAACGTTCGGCGAGCGCTGTGCGAAGGCGGCTGTCGCCGTCACAACGAGGAAGACGAGAGCGGCAGCGACGCGTCGAGCTGGCATAGACGATGTGCTCCTTTAGAAGAGGACCTTCAATCCGAACTGCAGTTTCCGGTTCGGGCTCGCGGTGCCGGAAATCTGTCCAAAACTGGAGGTGCCCAGTACCGCATTTGGCAGACCCAAATGGGGCGTGTTGGTGACGTTGAACGCTTCGAAGCGAAACTCCGCGTCGACGTCGCCGCCGAGGTCGAAGCGCTTGAAAAGGCCGAGGTCCCCGTTGTTGAGGGAGGGCCCCGTCAGAGTGTTCCGGCCCGCGTTGCCAAACGTAAAGGCGGCCGGGACCTCGAACGCCGCTGTGTCGAAGAACTGGTCCACCGGGTCCGCACCGTCCGGTCGCGTCGGATCCCCGACGAGGTTCGGCCGATCCACGCTCTCGAAACTGCCGTTGTTGGCTGGATCGCCGCCCACCGTGACGCTGAACGGCCGTCCGGACGTGAAGGTGATGATACCCTGGGTGCTCCAGCCGCCGAGCAGCGCATTCAACAGGCCGCCCCACTCGCTGCCGAAGCGCCGGTCCCTGCCGAACGGCAGCTCCCAGACATAACTCGCCACGAACCGATGTTTGCGATGCTGGTTGTCCAGCGCCTTTTCGGCGCGGAGATTGCGGACATCCTGGACCTCGCAGCCAGGAGCGTTCCCCGAGGCGGCATCCACGGCGCAGACATCGCTCATCGTCCTGGAGAAAATATAGGAACTGAGAATCGTGAAGCCTCGAGAGAAGCGCTTCTCCAGCTTCACCTGGCCGGAATGATACGTTGCGCGGCCGTCGAACGTGTGGCTGTTGAACCCGCCCAAAGGGCTCACGACCACGTCGGTGCCAGGAAAGACGACCGACGTAAACGGCCGCCGGTCGTTCACGTTGCCGGGGCCGGGTTCTGGGGCATTGAGATCGAGGCGGCGCGACAGGTGCTTCGTCGCACTACCAAAATAGCCGACCTGCACGAGCCAACTTCGCGCGAACGTGTGCTGAATGTTCAGGTTCCACTGCTGGCTGTACGGAAAGGCGAAATCCCGCTCAAAGGAGGAGAGCACTGGGGCCGCCACATTCTCGGGCGTCAGGACGGCCGGCACGCCCTCGGACAGCATGAACGCGGGTGAGATGCCGTCGGTGGTGATCTGCGAGCTGAATTTGAACGGCAGGTTCGTTTCCAGGTATTGACCGCCGCCCGTTTCTTCAAAGGCCCCGTAGAAGATCCCATAGCCAGACCGCACCACGGTATTCGCACCCAGCCGGTAGGTCAATCCAATGCGGGGGGCGAAATTGTTCGAATCGGTCTCTATGAGCGCACGATCCACGCGACTGTCGCCGTCTGCCGCCAGAATCAGCTCGGCCTGGGGCGCGTGGCTCAGGTCCGGATCGAAGTTGGCCAGGCCGTCCTGCTTGTCCTGCCACGGCAGGAACACTTCGTAGCGGAGGCCGAGGTTGAGCGTGAGGTTCGGCGTCGGCCGCCACGTATCCTGCACGTAGGCGGCATGCTGCCAGCTTCGCAAGTTCATGAAGACGTTGGTGGACACCGTGGTCGTGCTTGGCATCCCCAAGAGGAAATCAGCAAACGCACTGCCGCCCGCATTGCCATCCGGGTTGCGGGTAAAGCTCCCATTGAACTGGAAATTGCCCAACTGCTGTTGCGGGTTCGTCAAGAAGCTCTGGAGCCGTTGAATGTTCACGCCAAACTGCACCTGATGGTTGCCTGTGATCCAGGTCGTGTCGCTCACGACCTGTCGGTTCTGCGATTGGGCCAGATTGGGATTGAAGTTGGAGCCGCCCAGGGTCCTGAAGCCTTCCATGCCAAACACAGGCGACCCAGCAATCTCCTGATCCACGCCTGCAAGGGCTACTTGGGACGCGAGGTTGGTGCCGGCCGCGGCCGTGGCCGAGGTGATGGCGGTATAGCGACGGTTCCACGCCGCTTTCGTGGTGGTGACGAGATTGGGGCTGAACGTGTGATTCCATTGGGCACTGACGACCGTGCCATCAAAGGTGAACGCCTGACCGCCGCCCAACACGCCCTCGAAGCCTGGGGTGGGGAACTGATCGCGGTCGCTGTAGTCAACCGTAAAGGCGGCATGGTCACGTGACCTCACGTTCCAGTCGACGCGCGTATCCACCTTGAACTCGTTGAAGCCCTGGGGCGAGTTGAACGTGACATTGCGTGTAAGGTCGCTCGTTTGCGGTCCCGGAACGAGATCGACCAGTTGTCGGGCGGTGGGGTCAATCCGGTCGGCCGGAATGATATTGCCACGGAACGGCTGGCGGGTTCCCGTCGCGGGGTCGAACGTCGCCGGGTCGAAGATCGGCGCGCTGAGCTCCGAAAAATCCCCCTGGCGCATCTTCGCCGTGGGCAGGTTGCTGACGATCGTGTTGGACTCCCGGCGGCGCTGCCATTCCAGCGCGTTGAAGAAGAACAGCGTGTCTCGCAGGACGGGGCCGCCGAGCGCGCCGCCGAACTGGTTGCGTTTGAAGGGGGCCTGTGGCTGGTCGTGGGTGTTGAAGAAATCTCGTGCATCCAGCGCATCGTTGCGCAGAAACTCCCACAGCGACCCGTGGAAGGCGTTGGTGCCTGACTTGACTTTCAGGTTGAGGACGCCGCCCGTGGCCCTGCCGAATTCTGCCGAGTAGCCGTTCGTTTCGACCCGAAATTCCTCGACGGCGTCCACAATCGGCTTGACGACCTCCGCCTGCTCGCCCTGCGCGGCGATCTCCATATCGTTGTTGTCGACACCGTTGAGCAAGTAGTTGTTCTGCGTGGTGCGCTGGCCCGCGGCGCTGAAGCCGCCGAACCGGCCGCCGATCGGCTGGACCGTTCCCTGCGACAGGAGCGCCAATTGCGCATAGTCCCGCCCGTTCAGCGGAAGCTGCTGGATGCGCTCACTGTCGATGACCTGCCCTTGGCTCCCCCGGGTCGTTTCGAGCAGCGGCTCGGTCGTCGTGACCTCCACCTGTTCGGACATCTGTCCGACCTCCAGGGCCACGTCCACCACTGCTACTTCCTGGACTCGCAGACTGACGTGCCCGACCGCGGTGGTGAACCCCGATAGCTCCGCCTGAATCGTGTACCGACCGATGGTTAACGCTGGAAACGTATACCGTCCCGCGTCGTTCGTCACCGTGGTCTGCGTGCGATTCGTGGCGTCGGCTGTGGCCGTCACGGCAACGCCTGGCAACACCGCGCCCGTCGTGTCGGTAACGGTCCCTTCGATCTGTCCGGTATCGCCAACCTGCGCGAACGACATGCGCGAGGAACCGATCAGCGCACAGAAGACAAAGAGAACAATCCAGCAAACACGTGGGGGCGTCATTCCTCTCTCCTCTTCATCTGCGGTCTCATGAAAACAGGTGATGGCCTCGTGCTCCCGATTCGCCATCTGTCCGGCCCTTACGCGTCACGATGCATCGTGGTGTTGGGAACCGCCCACATCAGCGTCACGAGGATAGAAGGCCGGTAATTGCAGGAGCCGAGCGAGCCACGCTACCGTGCGCAGCTCCTGCACGATCTCCGCGACGTGATCCTGTAGGTCGTCATCCGGAGAGCGTGCCGGAGTGAGAACTGCGCGAAGGACGCGATCGGTGCCGGACGCATGGATCTGTATGTGCTCAACGACGTCCCGCACATTGCCAAGCGTCAAGGCATTCTCGGTGAGAAATCGCTGAAGCTCGAGGCCATCGGGCGCGTCGGCAAAGTCCCGTGGATACGTGAGGATGCCCTGTGTATCGAGGTTCGGCAACGGCACCGTAGAGAGCTCGTTCAGCACGGGCCGCAGGTGCGCGATCAGCATGACCGCCTCCTGGGCGACGGCTCGCCCCTGTGCTCCAAGGAGCGTGAGCCACGTGGAGGTCGAGGTGGCCCCGAGGCGCGCCAACGTCTCCTGCGACCACCGATGGGAGAGTCGCCCGAGCGCCTGGGTGGACGCGACCAGACGCTTGGCCCGCACCCGTGTCTGCTCGACGAAGTCGCGGACGCGTGCCTCGGCTGTCTGGCCGTCATCCTCATGTCCGTAGACCTCGTACACGCGCGGGTAGAGCGGGATGCTGTGGAGAGTCGTCATATCGAGCGTGTCGGTGTCCACTGAAGCCGCGGCGTTCGGACGCGCCTCTGGAACCGACGAGCCGCCAGCCACCCGCACCTCCACGGTGGCGCCGAGCTCCGCCGTGCGAGCGATGAGCTGAGGCTCGCTCTGCGTGCGGCACGTCTCATCGCCGACGACGACCTCGAGATGAAACGCGCGCGCGGTCTTGCGCCAGGCGCCCCGTTCGAAGCAGCCCGCGGGCACATACCGGTACAGAATGTAGCGCACGTTCAACTCGGCACGGTCGGCGTCGAGCGCCATCACCGGGGCGAGCGCGCGTGCGGCGGGGACGCGAGGCGCAGCCAGCCGCGCGATAGGGACGGGTTGTGTACGGAGCGTCGGCAGGAGCTCCGCATCCGGGTTGAACATAGAGGCATTCACCAACGACGCGTGGATGTCCTCGGTCGCCTTCCGCGCCATGCTGACTTCCACCAGCCCACCATAGCACCTTCCACAGGCGCACGAAGACATCCTGCGCGAGATCCTCCGCCTGCGCTGGGTCACCCGAGAGGCGTCCCGTGTAGCGCCGAATTTGGAGAAAATACGCACGGTACGCAGTGCGAAAGCACCGCTGGGCGTCAGGCCCAGTCGAACGCACCGGCCTCCGTAGCGACAGCACTCAACTCCTTTATTGATCTAAGACGTTTGAGGGGGGTCGATTCTTGCAACAGGGTGGGTCCCTATCCCTGGTATCGTCCCGGAGCACCACGGGCCCTTCCCTCGACCACGGACCTGCGCCATCGACTGCTAGTCGGACCGCGCTCTCGTTGCGTACAGTCGATGTCCGCCGGCGGCGCGGAAACCGAGCGTTTCCAGGAGCTCCTTTGAGATCTCCGCCGGGTGCACCTTTGGGAACCGGAAAGTCTTCATGCCTCGCGCGCGGAGCCGAGAGAGCAGTTGCCTCAAACGGACTCCACCGTCCTCGATGAAAGAGCGGAGCGACACAATCTCCACGTCCGGGGCGCTCGCGTTCGTCTCCGGGCCCACTCCGCACTTCACGTAAAGGAGGTAGGCCTCAATTCGCTCGTCGGAGGCGACAGCGAGTCCTGCGATATCGTCCTTCCTCGCAGTGAGGGTCTCGACCGAGCGCTGCCAGCACACCTGCGGATGATCCTCCCCAAGGAGACCATTCGCGGCGAGATCGTCGACCGTGACAGGGATCACGAAGTGGCCGACTACCTCGCGCGCATCGTCCTCTTCACGCGTCAAGACGTAGTCTGTCAGGAGCGCTTCCGGGACATATCCCCTTGCGCTGAACAGCTCGCAGGCAGGAGCGAGAGCCTCGGGGATTTGGGCGATGATACGAGGCGGGCCGAGAATCGCCAGCTTCGAGCCGAGCGAGTCGAGCAGGTGGCGGCCATGACCCTGTCGCCGATGATCCGGATGGACGGCGATCTTGTGGACGAGAGTACCGGACGGCCGCTTGGCGCCGATCAGCACGCCGATCGGGTCCGCGCCCGAGAAGGCGACCATGCAGCTGCTGCACCAGACCTGAAGGTCGCGGATCGACCGCTTGAACGCGGCTGGCGTCATGGAAGGCTCGTCTTGAAAGTACGGAGACCAGCAGTGATTCAGCGCGTCGACGAGAAGCGCGATGTCGTCCGTGCGGCAAAAGCGATACGCCGTCATCGGGGTCCTCGTAGCGCAGGCCTTTAGGCCTGCCAATCACAGCGCGAAGTCTCGCAGGGCAGGCCTAAAGGCTTGCGCTACGACTGACCATTCGAGTGAGCTCTGGGCTTAGGTTCGCGAGGAGGTGCCAGCGAGCTCACTTCGTTGAGGTAGCCGCTGCCCTTCGCGGCCGGGGCCGCCGCAGCCTGCGCTGCCCCGGCCTCCCGAGCCGCGATCATCTCCGCCATCATCCGCTTGCCGATCTCGATTCCCTCCTCGACGAGCGGAAGGTCGATTATCGCCGCGGCGCGCTCCCGCGCAAGCTCCTCGATCCGCTCCTGTGTCTTGCTCCGCATGAAACCGGCCGGAACGCGGAAGATCCGCTGCGCGGCTTCGCTCGTCCAGTCGAATGTCGAGATCAACGGGTTCTTCCTGTCGTCGCGAGCAATGAGCCTGGCCTCGCTCGCCGCACCAGTGCCAGTGTTGGCGGGTTCAGCCCCGCGCGCTCGCGTCATGTCGGTGGAGGAGGCCTGAATCTCGAGCGGCGCCCCCGTCTCCTCCTCGATCACCTGTCGGGCGAATTCGAGCGTGATTGCGTCGAGCTTCACCATGCGCGCGCGCTTTTCGACACGCGCCTTGACGCGGCGGCGCTGATAGGCGTTCTTCATGGTCCAGAGGCCCTTCCTGGCATCCTCCGTCCATCGGAGCTTGCGGCCGTCGTACGTGGTCTCCTCCTGGAGACCTCCCTCCACCGCTGCGATCCTCTCGATCATCTCGCGGGAGATCACCTCGAAATCCGCGGCACCGCAGACCGCGCACTTCACGGGGTCGCTCTGCCTAGCCGTGACGCCGCACGCCCGGCACATCGACACGGGGCCGGACTTCGCCCGCTCGAGGGCCACCGCCTCGGCCAGCGCCTTGGTCGCGGCCGAGGCGCTCTTCGGCATGAACCGATCCATCGCCTCGTCTATCACCGCGCTGGTAACCACCGAATGCCCCTTTTCGAGCGCCACGCGAAGGACGCCGGTGCGCGCGATCCCCTTGACCTGCTCGGGCACGTGCTTCATCCGCTCTTCGGCTTCGGGCGTCCATCGGACGCTCTCCTCGGCGCGCACGTCGAGCCGGGGCACTTCGAGGCGCGTGGAGAGGAGGACATCGCACGGCGCGGCGCGAAGAATGTTCTCCGCGTTGCTCCCCAGCCCCTTCTCGTCCTTCGGGCTGTGGACGCCGATCCGCCCCACCACGAGGAGCCAGGGCTTCGTCTTGCGCGCGTGGTCGAGGATCTTCTGGAAGGGCTTGCCGTCGAGGAGTGTTTTGTTGATCGCGATGCCCACCTCCGCCGCCATCCGCTCGCCGACCTCGAGATGAGACTGATAGATCTGCGCGAGCCCGGTGTCGATGATCTCTTCGTGGAGCTGATTCTGCGTATCAACCCGATGACCTTCACCTGGTGCCTGGCGCGGGATGCGCGGAACATG
>WHTT01000156.1:518-7880 GCA_009377605.1 Luteitalea sp. | reverse complement strand
GGTCGGCGCCGACCGACGTATCCTGATTGGCCGTTACCTGGATCGCTTGGTTGGCCCCGACCTCGATGGACTGGTTCGACCCCACGGTCTCCCTGTCGTCCAGGCCGATCGATACCGTACGAGTCGCGCCAACCTCCGTCGTCTGGTCGGCTTCCACCTCGACGGTCTGGTTGGCGCCAACCTTGATTGCCTGGTTCGAGCCGACCGATTCGGTGTCGTCGACCGCCACCGATGACGTGCGATTGTTCTTGATCGTGTTCCTCTGATCGTGCTCGACCGTGGTGTCCATGTCGTACTGGCCATGGATGGTGATCTTTTCGCGTCCGGCCGTGTCGTCGATGGAGATCTCGTTGTAGCCTCGGCCCTTGTGAGTATTCGACCGCAGACCGCTGACCACGCCGCCGTGCGGGGGCATATTGTCGCCGTTGTACACATTCCCAATGATGATCGGCTGGTCCGGATCGCCTTCCAGGAAGTCAACCACCACCTCATGGCCAATTCGTGGCGTCGAGACCGCGCCCCAGCCCTTGCCCGCCCACGCCTGTGACACGCGAATCCAGCAAGAGCTGTTCTCGTCGCGCTTGCCGTACCGATCCCAGTGGAACTGGACTTTCACACGCCCGTAGTCGTCCTTGTAGATTTCCTCACCGGCGGGACCGACGACCACGGCCGTCTGCGGCCCCTGCACGAACGGCTTGGGCGTCAGACGTTTTGGTCGGAACTGTTGCTGGCTCGACATCGACACGAGATTGCAGCGATAGCTCGCGCCCTCTCCGTCCGGCAGCGCCTCGTACTGGCTGAATGCCAAGTCGTAACTGGCCGCGAGGACCACGTGCTCGCAATTCTGATCAGCACGCGGGTGGCGGTCGAGCGTGAACAGCGAGCCGACGCTGAGACCCCTGGCGTTGGTTGAGGCGTTCGCGGTCTCGAATTGACTCCCGTACTCGTCGACACGCACCGCCGCGTACTGTTCGCCGTCCGCCGCCTGGACGTAGTGACCAGGGTAATCGTAGATCTCATAGTCGCTTGGTGCGTAGTTGCGGGGGAGCGTCTTCCGTGTCCTGAGCGCCACGCTCGGCCGCTCGAGATCGTAGTCGTTGTGCACGTAGACGCCCGGTTGAATCTCGCGCGAGAAATCCCAGCTACTGATGTGCTCGATGTCCGGTCTCACCAGCTTGTCCGGCCGGATGAACGGCAGCTGCTCGTACCCAGGCGACGTCGTGTGCTTGCTCGTGGAATCGGTGAGCACCATCGTGTTGTGGCCGTCGCTATGCCGGAAGTAGTAGTAAATGCCTTCATGCTCCAATAGGCGACTGACGAAATTGAAGTCGGTCTCTCGATACTGCACGCAGTAGGTCCACTTCCGATACGTGCTCGTCAGCTCGAACGCGAAATCGGCTGCCGTGTGGTCGCCAAAGACCTCCTTGACGATGTCCGGCACGGCCATGTCCTGAAAGATGCGACAATCGGCTGTTCGCGTCAGGAACCAGAGCCACGGTCGAACGACCGCAGTGTAGTGGTGATAACGACCGTACATGCCGCTTTGCGCGAACCGCGTCACGTAGCCGTTGAAATAGCGGGTGCTGTCATCGGGCAACGCGACGCTCACGGTCACGTTCTTGCCAAGAATCTCGTCCAGGTCGATGTCGCTGCGCGTGCTCAGCAAGTCGAGCTGGTACTCGAACAATCGACTCAGCTCCTCTCGCGCGTGCATGCCATGGAACAGCAGCACATCGTCGCCGAGCGGCGTGGTGATTGCCATCGCCCTCTGCATGATCTTGTCCGACACCATGGGCATAGTGCTTCCGATCTCGATGAGAGACCGTTCCTGCGTGAGATACCGACGCTTCACGTGAAGCGATCGAGTGTCCTGTCCGTGCTGTCGTCGCGGGCCAGGACTCATGTTCCCTTATACAAGCTCAGGGGTGCACGGCACAGCTACATAAACGGGGAGGGGCCCGCGAAGCGCTTCCCAAGGCGGGTGTGCCGGTCAAATATGCGTGCAGCGGGCTTCACGAATTCCTCAACAATTCAATTTGACCGGCGAGCCGTTGATCGACACACGGCCGGAGCTCGAAATCTCGATGCCTCCGTTCGTGACTTTGATGGATGAGCCACCGGCAACGAGCTGGATGTCGGCCGCGAAAACGTGGCAGTGCGCAGCAACGACCTGAACGACGTCACTGCTCTTCATGTAGGTGCTCCCCGAGGTGATGAAATGGTTGCCTCCCGTCGTGTCGAACCGCTCAACGCCTGCGGTGAAGACGAGATTGACGGGTGCGTGGATACTGAAATTGTCGTTGCTTTGGATGAGCCCGGTCCCCACAGTGAGCGTATATTGACCGCTAACAGTCTCGGTCTTGTTCCCGCCGTACGGTGGAAGAGGCTCAGGACCGATGGGCCGGGTGCCGGTCAGCCGGGCGGAACGATGCGGTAATTCAGAACGGGCACAGGTTGCGCGGGTTGCTCACTGCACGTGAGCACGACCGGTCGGTCCACAGGCGGACCGGGTGGCCAGACCTGAAAGATGTTTGGGGTGAGCAGGCGAGACCGGCGTGAACCGTTACGCAGCGTCACTCTGGAAAGCTCCGATGGAGAGCACGGTCACCGTGCCTTGCTCGGGCTTGTCCGCAAGCACGCCGGAATGGGTTCTGCACCGGTACGGGCAGCGCCAGCGTGAACTCCTCCGTGAAGACCTGCTGATCATCCAGCAGTGTAATGGCGGGGACCGGCCGTGCCGTCATGTGCAGTCCCTCTGGCACGAGCAGCGCCGTTTCCGCAGGTGCAGCGCTGCGATTACGCGCTGCGTTGTGGCGGCAGTGGAAAACACCACGCCGCCGCGCGGCGCTCTTAGCACTGGGGGTTCGTCCGCGACTGGCCAGCAATACGGCCGGCAGTGGCCTCGGTCCTTGGTACCTCGCCCGGGCCAAAAGCCCTCTCGGTGGGGCTCTCCAATGCATACTTCAAATCGCTCGGACTTCCGACGTTGACCGAGGGGTGCTAGCGTAACCGACTCGAACTGCCGTGTACGGACCCGTACGCACGTGGTGTGGCAGGGGTCGGCGGGCGACCGCCGCCCCTATGCGGATCAATATCGCCTATCGTCTGCGTCGAGAAGAGGCTCTTACTTTCCTTTGGTGCTGATGGCGGATGAACACAACTACGAGGCAAGGAATCACCATGAGCAGGTACCAGGGCAACAATTGTATGGTGTCGCTCTTCCGCAGCGCATCCTGCATATTCATGACGTCCGCTTTGCAAGCGCTCGATGCGTGGGGGGCGTCGGGTAGGCGATCGCGGTGTCGCCATCCACGGAGACAGAAACGGGAATTCTCGCGTGAATGCCAGGCACGAATGCTCGATGGAGCTCAGCCTCGGCCGCGTAGGTGATCGAGAGCTTGTGCTCCGCCGGCTTCACAAGGATCGTGTGCATCCTCGGGATTGCGAATTGACGACGCCCCTCGAGAACGAACTGGACGCGCGGCAACGGCGGTAGCGAAAAGCGAATCACGGGTTCTTCGGGATGCATCCCCTCGAGCACGACGGGTTCCCCGCCGGCGAGGGCGGGAAGCACGAGCCCGCAAGAGGCTTCTTGCGCAATCGCAGGCCCGATCTCGTGCTGCAGGGCTGTTCGGAATCCGGATGGCAAGAAACCGCGGCGCACTTCGGGCATTCGCTCGTCTTCGGGTCCGGGAAACCAGGCGTCCGTACCAAAGAAGTGAGCGCAACGCGGGAACATGCGCAGGCTCATCCAATGCAGGCACCACGGCAGCGGTTGCTCATACCATCGCCCCGGGTCGTTCAGAATGAGACGCTCTTCCGTCAAGAGATCTTCCGGATCCTCGAGGCTCGGCATTTCAAGGTCCGTTGTGTCCGGAATCGATCCGACGAAGTATGCCTTGCCATAGGGATTCCGCGGATAGAGGCCGGGATGGTCTCCGGCGAGCACGGAATCCTCCAACACGAAGCCATAGTGGCCAACGTCGAACGGAATGCGGCCATCGAGCCCGCCATACGCATTCGTGAAGGTAAGTGGGACTTCGAGAAATGGGTCGGGCTCGTCGATCCGAACCGAGCCATCGGGCCGGCGGCGGATTGCTCGCCGGCCGAATACCGCGACCCGTTTGACGACGGCCGCAATGCGCACCGACACGACGCGCATAGAAATCGCGCGACCGCCTGCGAACGCGGATCCTTCGATTACGAAATCGGTCGCGGGCTTGTGTGGCCAGAAATCGCTTCCTGGTGTCAGTCGTAGGCCATCCGCCGCGCTGTCGAAATCGCCGGCAAGCGGATCTGGCGCCACCACTTCGCATTGCCCATGGCGGATCAAGTACGTGCGTTTGATGAGAGCCTGTGTTTCGGTAGGCACTCCGCCGGTCGGCAGCAGTCGCAGCAGCGCGTCATAGGTCTCCCGGGCAGCCTTCCGCGGCAACGTCATCCGGGTACCCATCCCTTGTCGCCGTCGTGCCACCAGCCCGGCCGGTCGTCGGGCGGCTCAAGCGAATCGCCAAACTCGCTCCGCCCAAGGCGGTGCGCGGCGTCCGGCTGAAGGCTTCTTGCCGCGACGGATTCCAATCCGTGCGCGCTGTCACCTCGCGGAAGGACCAACGGCTCACCGACGGCGGCCGTGAGGAGAGCCTTCTTCATCCTGTCGAGCCAATCCTTCGCGATGTCCTCTAGCTCATCAATAAGCTTGTCTCGCTTCGCCGGATCCTTGAGACGCTCCAAGAGCTCCTTGGGATCTTTGACGATCTCCAAGAGCCTCTTGATCTCATCGCGAAAGACCGTGAGGAGAACCTTGAAGAGAAGCCACGTCAAGAAGGTCTTGATGGGGGCTGCCATCGCCTTGAGGAGGTTCAGACCAGAGAGAATGAGGAAAAAGAGGATCTTGCCGATTACGAAAAGGTAGCCCCAGAGGATATCCTTGAATGTTATTCCCACGAATACGGTGTTGCCGCTGTTCGTGGTCGGCCATGCGAGCGGTGAGGGGCAGAGGGTACCACAGGTGAGCATGAAGAGCGGAATCTTGCTGGCCACGTCCGCACAGCCAATCGGGCTACCCTCGGCTCTTACGGCGGAGGCTCCGAACTCAATTGTGCGCGCGGTGAACGGCCAGACGAGCACCGGCAGGAGCATGTTTAATGGCAACAACGAGTCGTCCAACAACCACGTGCCGCAATCGTGACCTTTTTGAGTGATCGGCAGGAATCTGTGTCTGACCGTCGATGCCAACCGATTCACCGCCTTAGCAGTGAACATGGCTGTCTCGGCCTCTCTTGTTGGCATCAAACACAGCAAGGGCGCCAACGGGGACCAAAACCAATGTAAACTGTATCCCTTGCTAACATCGAGCGCCGTGTTGACGTGGACTTTCATGGCTCCTTATGGCTCCTATTGAAACGACTCGAGACGAAGCCGCATCGCCCGTTCTTCGCCCGCGCGAGGGATCACGGTAAACGGGTGCTGATAGACGAGATAGAACCGCTGCTCCTCGGGCAAGAGGACCAAACGAAAGGCCATAAGCTCGCGGGTTCCAGTGTGGCGTCCGGCGACGTAGTCCGCAAAGACGCGCAGCGCCGGCCATTGAAACGAGAAGACACTTCCGTCAGCCATCATCCCTTCGAGGCGCACGGGCGCTTCTGCCGGCGGGCGAGCGATTACCCAGGTCGGGTGCGCTCGAAACATGTTCTCAGGTTCAGGAGGAAGCTCGTCCCAGGCTACATTGGGGTCCCGGGCAGTCGACGGTGGCGCGTGGAGAGGTGAGCCCACCTGCAGCGCTGCCCAGCAAAGTGGGTTCGGTGTGTCCTCCGGCCGTTGAATGAGGCAGCCGGGATCTTCGAGATTGGGAAGCCGCCTCAATCGGTCGTATTGAGGAAACCCAGGTGGCGTCCTCCACGCCTTTCGTAACTCTTCCGCCGCAGGCCCCGGATCGAATCCTCGGCCGACCGGGTTGCGTGGCTCGGCGAGGTCCACATACGAGTCGACGTCGACCAACACTTCCGTCGTGCCGCCGAAGGTACGGTTCCATGTGAGTGGCATCCGGATGAAGGCCTCGGGCGCTGAGATCCGCGGAGCGCCAGCGACGTCCTCTTCCCATACGCGATCTCCAAAGACGGCCAGCGAGCGCTCCTCCGTAGCTATCGACAGCGACACGGTCGCAGCGGAAATGACTTTTCCGGGAGGGGCGTGCGCGGTGCCAAGCACAATCACCTCGAATCTGGAGCCGCGCCACCTTAGGTCGTCGCGCGGCAGCAGGCCGAGCTCTGTCTCTTGATCGGCGCGAAAAGCCGGCAACGGAGTCTGGCTATCGAGCAGCGCCCGCCCGTCGAGGATCTGGAACGTCGCCTTTGCTGTGATCAAGCCAGCGCGAAACGCCTTTCCGTCGATCGCCGAAACGCTGAGCGTCGCGTGTACCGGCGTAGTGTTGACGAGCTGCATGCTTCCCGCCCCTCAGTGATCAGTTGAGCTCGATGTTTTCGCCCTCGACGATGACGTCTTCGCTCGCGCGGAGCTTCAGGTGTCCTTGATCAGCGCTGAGCTCCAGGCTCTTGGCGTGCACTCGAAGCGCTCCGGCCACCTGTACATCGACGTCGGTTCGGAGCAAGCGAACGACGGGTCCGGCCTCTCCTCCGAAGAGCTCGATGAGCGGTTCGCCCATCGCGGTCGTCACGGTGAGAACTTCGTCGTTATGCAACGCCAGCGAGGCGGCACTCGCGCGCTCTGGCGGCCGTGGCGTCTCCAAGCCGTCCAGCACGCCGGTTACGATCCATTCGGACCAATTGGCTGGTCGAGTGATTACCACACGATCGCGCGTTCGTACCCATGAACCGCGGAGCGCCGGTAGCCACCATTCGTTGCGGACTCCCGACGCGTCGGTCCACGCCACCAGGAGGCGACCAGCGAGCGTTGGATGTTGCGTGGCGAGGACCTCGCCGACGAACGTGCGACCACGCGCGGTGCGTGCGCCAACCATTGTCGCTTCTTCTTCAAGGATGTCATCGATCAAGCAGGAGGTATCTGCTACGGGCGCGTCTCTTCTTGTTGAGTGCATTGTCTTGGTGCTCCTAAGGACTCGTCTGAAATAAGTGTGCCATTCTGGCCGCCGATGCATCCCGCCTGGCTGCGTTGCTCGTCGCTTACATACGCCCGACGACCATCGCCGTCTGTGGTCCCTGCACGAACGGCTTCGGCGTCACGCGCTTGGGCCGGAACTGCTGCTGGCTGGCCATGGCCACGAAGTTGCACCGATAACTCGAGCCCTCCCCTTCGGGCAGCGCCTCATACTCGCTGAATTCCAAATCGTAGCTGGCGGCCAGCACCAGGTGCTCGCGATTCTGATCCGCGCGCGGGTGGCGATCG
>WHTT01000156.1:0-508 GCA_009377605.1 Luteitalea sp. | reverse complement strand
GCAGTGCCGCCAGCTTACGCCGGGCGCGAAACAACAGCACTTTCACGCTCTTGTGACCGACGTTCACAGCTCGCGCGATTTCCTCGTGGTCCGCTTCGACCACATAGGCTAGCCAAAGCAGCATGCGGTCGCGCGGCCGGAGGCGAGCGAAAGTCCGCGCCATGTCGAGCCGCGCGTCGCTGTCGCGACCGGCTTGCGCGTGTGGTTCCATCGCATGCCTAGCCTCCCATGGTCGCTCGCGCTGCCGCCGCCGGAAGTGGTCGACGACCAGGTTGCTGGCGATGCGATAAAGGTATCGCCGGCGCTCTTCGTCACTCCGAGGGAGATTCCGCGCGCCGAGGAGCCGCACGAAGGCATCCTGTAACAGATCGTCCGCATCCGCAGCATCGCCGATCGCGTGGTGTAGATATGCTCGCAGCCCGCTGGCCGTCCGCGTATAAAAGTCGCGGAAGGTCGCCTCGTTCAGCCCTGAAGCCGGTGCCAGCGTGCGATCGCGCGTCGTTGCCTC
>WHTT01000155.1 GCA_009377605.1 Luteitalea sp. | reverse complement strand
CAGCAGTATTTGCAATGCTCGGCGTGCTGCCGGATGTCGACTTGCTCTTCGGCGTGCACAGCACGTACACCCACAGCATTGGCGCCGTTGCCATTGTGCTAGCAGTCGCCTGGCTCATCATCCGACCGGGCCTCGGGGCGGGCACATCCGCATCGTCCCACATCCCGGGCCGGCGGCGTGCCGTTGGAGACCAGCGCCGGCTCGTGTGCGCGGCTGCGCTGGCGTACGGATCGCACATCCTATTGGACTGGCTCGGCCATGATCCGACGCCGCCGGTAGGAATCACCGCGCTCTGGCCATTCTCCGCCGCCTACTACACTTCCGGGCTCCATCTCTTCATGCCGATCTCGCGGCGATATTGGCTCGACACCTTCTGGCACCACAACCTGATTGCCGTCGCCCGCGAATTGCTTTTCCTCGTGCCGTCGGTGCTGCTCGCATGGCGGTGGGCCGAACCACGAAGAACACGAAGAAAACCAATTGACTAATTTGAATTGATGGCTTCTTCGTGATCTTTGTGTCCTTCGTGGTGGAAAAACTTCGTGCCCTTCGTGGTTCAACCTTCGTGTCCTTACTGTTGCCTCGCCGAGGCGGCCGCTAATATCGATAAAACCCCCGACCGCTCTTGCGTCCAAGGTGACCTGCCGTCACCATGCGGCGGAGCAGTGGGCACGCGCGGTACTTTGGGTCGCCGAGACCGTCGTGGAGGACGTCGAGGATGGCGAGGCAGACATCGAGCCCAATGAAGTCTGCCAGCGTGAGCGGACCCATGGGATGGCTCATGCCGAGCTTCATCACCGTGTCGATGGCCTCCGGCGTGCCAACGCCTTCCATCACGGCAAAGGCCGCCTCGTTGATCATCGGCATCAGGATCCGGTTCGCGATGAACCCCGGATAATCGGCGGCTTCGACGGCCGTCTTGCCGAGCCGCGCACAAAGCGTCTGCGCGACGGCCAGCGATTCGTCAGACGTGGCCTGGCCACGAACCAGCTCGACGAGCGGCATCAGCGGCACGGGATTCATGAAGTGCATGCCGAGCACCTGCTCGGGCCGTCTGGTGGATGCGGCAATCAGCGTGATCGAGATGGAGGAGGTGTTGGTGGCGAGAATGACATTGCCGCGAGTAAGGTCGTCGAGCCGCCGAAACAGCTCACACTTTGCCTCGGCAGATTCAATGATTGCCTCGACCGCGTAATCGACATCGGCGAGCGCGTCGATGTCGGCATGCATGGACAGACGCGCCCACGCCGCATCGCGTTCGCTGGCCGTGAGCTTACCCTTTTCGACGAGCTTCGAGAGACTCTTCTCGATGGCGCTGCGGGCGCGGTCGAGGGCAGGTGCCGATTCGTCGTGCAACCGTACGTCGTAGCCCGCCTGCGCAAACACCTGGCCGATACCATGGCCCATGGTGCCCGCGCCGATCACACCTATCCTCTGGATCGTCGTGGTCATGTGAACGCGTTGCGCGGACTCAGTGATGAACAGCGCGATCAGGCATGCCCATCTGTGCGCTCGACGGCGAGCGCGACGCCGTTTCCGCCACCGAGACAGAGCGCGGCGATGCCGCGTCGCGCGCGGCGCTGCTTCATCGCGTAGAGCAGCGTTGTGAGCACGCGTGCCCCGCTGGCCCCGATTGGATGACCGAGTGCTACGGCACCCCCATGCACGTTGACCCGAGACGGATCGAGCCCAAGCTCTCGCGTGACCGCGACCGCCTGCACCGAGAACGCTTCGTTGAGCTCGACCAAGTCCACCTCGTCTGAAGACCACCCCGCCTTCGCCAACACTCTTCGGACGGCGTCGACCGGCGTCATCATCACCCACTTGGGGGCAAGGCCGCTCGTGGCCTGGGCAACGATCCGTGCCAGCGGTGTGAGGCCAAGCGCATCGGCTCGCTCGCTGGACATGATGACGAGGGCCGCGGCGCCATCGTTCACGCCAGGTGCGTTGCCGGCCGTGACCGTGCCGTCCCGCTTGAATGCCGGCTTGAGCGTGGCAAGGCCTTCGGGCGTCGTGTCCTCTCGGATGGGCTCGTCCCGGTTGATGAGGAGAGGCTCCCCCTTCTTCTGGGGGATCGACACTGGGAGCAGTTCCGCCGCGAACAGGCCTTCACGCGTGGCCCGTGCGGCACGTCTGTGGCTTTCGGCGGCGTAGGCATCCTGTTGGTCGCGACCGATGCGATACTTCTCGGCGACGGCCTCGCCCGTCATGCCCATGTGGCACTCTTCGAACGCGCACCACAAGCCGTCGCGGATCACCGAATCAACGACTTCGCCGTCACCGAGTCGCAAGCCTTCGCGAGCGCGTGGCAGCAGGTAAGGGCCGTTGGTCATCGACTCCATGCCGCCCGCCACGGCGATGTCGATGTCGCCCGTTGCGATGCCCTGCGCGGCCAGCATCACCGCCTTCAGCCCGGAGCCGCAGACCTTGTTGATCGTGAGCGCCGCCACGTGATCCGGCAGACCGCCGTGGAGCGCCGCCTGGCGCGCGGGATTCTGGCCCACACCGGCCGACACGACGTTGCCCATGATGCACTCGTCCACCGTGGCCGGATCGATGCCGGCGCGGCGCACCGCCTCGCGGACGACCATTGCGCCGAGATCGGGCGCAGAAAAGCTCTTCAACTGACCGAGCAGCTTGCCCGTGGGCAGCCGCACGGCACCGACGATAACGGCTTGACGCATGACAATGAAGTCCCGTCGATACGCTCCGAAGCTCACCGCTTCCTATCGACGGGCGTTCCCTCCGACATGATGACGAGGCCGGCGAAGTCGTCGCCCAGCCAGCTGCGCAAGCGCGCTTCGATCAAGTCGTGCTGTGCTTCGAGCTCGCGCCGCCATTGCGGGCTGGCCGGTTCGACGAGCAGGACGCCGTCCGATCGCCGCTCGAGGCGCGTGGCGCGCTCGATTGCCGTGCCGACGGCAGCTCGCCATGCAAATGCCAGCTTGCCCGATGACATCGGCTGTCGCGCGAGCACGCTCCGAAGGACCGTGGGTAGAATCCCACCGAGTGGCTGGAAGGCTCCCACGCGTCGAGTGTAACAAAAACGGGAAAGGGGACGGCCCTCGTTTTCTCAGCGTAAGAAAATGAAAACGAGGGTTGTCCCCTTTCCCGTTTTTGTATGATCACGGGATGCGACTCGTCCTGGCTTCTGGATCGCCGCGCCGCGCCGCCCTGCTCAACGCAGCCGGCATTCCCTTCGTCGTGCGCGCCGCGAACGTCGACGAACGATGGTTCGACGGCGAGGCCCCCGAGGCGCACGTCAGACGGCTCGCCGACGCGAAAGCCCGGGCGGTGTGCGTATCTGAAGCGATCGGTGGCAACCTGGTGCTTGCCGCCGACACGGTCGTCGTTCTGGACCAGGTGATTCTCGGCAAGCCGCGTGATGAGGTAGAAGCGGTGGCCATGCTCAACCGTCTCTCCGGCCGTCAGCACGAGGTCTTGACCGGCGTCGCTGTGGTAGGGCCGGACCACAGGGAGGTGACCGTCGAGACGACGCGGGTCTGGATTGCGCCGCTCGAGTCTGCGGACATCACGTGGTACGTGGCGAGCGGCGAGCCGCGGGACAAGGCGGGCGCTTACGCGATCCAAGGGCTGGCCTCGCGCTTCGTGACTCGGATCGACGGCTCCTATACGAACGTGGTCGGCCTGCCGGTCGCCCCGGTCGTGCAGATGCTCAGGCGTGCCCGGTTCCCGCTGCTCGGTGGAGCGTAGGCAAACCGCCCCTAGATCCCTAGATCCCTAGATCCCTAGATCCCTAGATCCCTAGATCCCTAGATCCCTTGACCCCTAGATCCCTTGCCCCCTAGATCCCTTCCCAATTGACCCTCCTGCCAAACGCGCATATCCTGGGACACGGGTATTCCACGAGCGTCCGGTGGCATCCCAGGATACGTGTATGCGACAGAAAGCCTTCAAGGTCGGCCTGACCACGCTGGTGTTGGCGGTGGCGTTTGGCGGTTTGCTGTACTCGACCCTTCGCGAGGGCGCCGCGTACTACAAGCATGTCGACGAAGTGATGACTGATCCGGAGGCCTGGTACGGAAAGCGGCTGCAATTGCACGGGTTCGTAGCCGACGATTCGCTGTTGCGCAGGCCCGACTCGCTCGACTATCGCTTTCAAATCACCAACAACGGCAAGATCGTCAACGCCACGTACAGCGGCGTCGCGCCGGACACGTTCAAGGAGGGCGCCGAGGTCGTGGTGAAAGGCCGGCTGTCGCCAGAGGGATTCGCCGTCGAGCCGAACGGCGTCATGGCGAAGTGCCCATCGAAGTACCAACCGAAGTCGGGCGTACCGGTTCGCTCCGCCGCTTCGACACGCGCGTCCGAGTGACGCTCGCGCGGTGCCCCCTGACCGCTTTTCATGTCCAGTCTCGGGACGTTCGTCCTGTTCGTCACGTTCGTGACCGCGAGCTACGCGGCAGCCGCCTCGGTGGTGGGCGCGCGGAGGCGGTCGACCCGCCTCGTCGAGAGCGGCATTGGCGCCGCGTACCTCGTCGCGGCACTCCTCACCGTTGCCTCCGCCCTCATCGTCTACGCCTTCGTCGTCGGTGACTATTCGATTCGATACGTCCAGCTCACGTCCGATACCGCGCAGCCGCTCATCTACAAGCTGACGGCGTACTGGGGCGGGCTCGACGGGTCGGTGATGTTCTGGGTGTTCGTGCTCGCCGTCTTTGGCGCGTTTGCGGTGCGCAATACGCGTGACTCCCATCGCGAGCTCATTCCTTACGTCGTGGCGGTGATTGCCGTCGTCGAGATGTTCTTCCTCTTCTTGATGATGGTCCATACCAACCCGTTCGCGCCGTTTCTGACCGAGACGCCGAGCGAAGGCCAGGGGCTGACACCGCTGTTGCAGAACCCGTACATGGCCATCCACCCGCCGTCGCTCTACATCGGCTTCGTCGGAATGACCATCCCGTACGCGTTTGGCATGGCAGCGCTGATCACAGGCTATCTCGACGATTCGTGGCTGCGTGCGGTTCGCCGCTGGACGATGATCGGCTGGTTGTTCCTGTCGCTGGGCCTGACCCTTGGGATGATTTGGGCGTACGAGGAGCTCGGCTGGGGCGGCGTGTGGATGTGGGACCCGGTCGAGAACGCTGGTCTGCTGCCGTGGATTACCGGCACGGCGTTCCTGCACTCTGTCATGGTGCAGGAACGGCGCGGCATGCTGCGCGTCTGGAACATGACGCTGGTCATCCTCACATTTCTGTTGACGATCTTCGGCACGTTCATGACGCGTTCCGGCGTCGTGCAGTCGGTGCACGCATTCGGTGAGGATCCCAAGCTCGCCATGATGTTCGCGGTGTTCATGGTGATCATCGTGACCGTGAGCTTCGGCCTGGTCCTGTATCGCCTGCCGCTGCTGCGCTCACGCCATGAGCTGGACTCCTGGGCGTCGCGCGAGGCAGCGTTCCTCGCCAACAACTGGGTCCTGCTGTTCTCAGCGCTGTTCGTCCTGTTTGCGTCGATGTTTCCGACGCTGAGCGAAGCGGTGACGGGGGATCGGTTGACGGTGGGGCCGCCGTTCTTCAACAAATGGATGCTGCCGATTGGCTTGATCCTGCTCGGGCTGACCGGCGTCGCGCCGTTGCTCGCTTGGCGCAAGACCACGCTGGCCAACCTGCGCTACCAGTTGCTATGGCCCACGCTCGTCGGCATCCTCACGGCAATCGGGCTCTGGATCGCCGGCGTGCGTGTCTGGTCGTCCGGCCTTTGCTTTGCGTTGTCTGCGTTTGTCATCACCACTCTCGTCCAGGAGTTCGTCCGCGGCGCCGGCGTACGGGCGGCGACGACCGGATCGGGTCGCTTCACGGCGGCGGTTGGTCTCGTGGCGCGTAATCACCGTCGCTACGGCGGGTACATCGTCCATCTGGGCATCGTGCTCATGTTCCTGGGTTTTGCCGGCAACGGCTTCAAACAGGAAGAACAGGTGTTGCTCAAGCCGGGCCAGCAGGTGCGCGTGGGCAGCTTTACGGTGCGACACGAGAGCATCCGCGTGAGCCAGGACGCGCGCAAGCAGGCGGTGACGGCGACGGTGTCTGCCTGGAAGGATGACCAAGCGCTGGGGCGTCTCTATCCTGCGCGCTGGTTCTTCCACAAGAACGAGAGCGAGCCGACGACCGAGGTGGCGATCCGGCGTGGCGTCTTCGAAGACCTCTACGTCGTCATGGCAGGCTTCGAAGTGCAGGCGCAGTCGGCGACCTTCCATGTCGTGATCAATCCGCTCGTGAACTGGATCTGGACCGGATTCGGCGTGCTGGCGCTCGGGACGTTGATTGCGCTGCTGCCGGAGCAGGCGTTCGCGATGGCCCTGGGATCGGTGCCATCGGGCGCGGCCACCGCGCCGGTGCTGCTGCTCTTGCTGTTTGGGAGCCCGGCCCTCGCGCGTGCGCAGCATGTGGGCGGCTCGACGACCGTGACGGTACCTGGAACGCAGCTCGAGCGCGAGCTGCGCCGCGAGATCGTCTGCACGTGCGGCGGCTGCGGCCGTCAGTTGGTGGCCGACTGCATCTGTCCGACGGCGGCCGGCATGCGCGACGAGATCACGAAGCTGGTGAACGACGGTAAGAGCCGCGAGCAGGTGTATGCGTACTTCATCGAACAGTACGGCAGTCAGGAGCCGCTGGCCATGCCGATCGATGAAGGCTTCAATCGGTTGGCCTGGGCGGTGCCGTACGCGGTTGGGGCCTCAGGCTTGATGCTGATCGGCGCGGCAGTGTTCTTCTGGTCTCGACGCCGTGACGAAGCCGATGAGGCGTCGAGTGCTAGCGACACAGACGAGGCACTGGCTCGCCGACTCGAGGAGGAGCTGCGTGACCTCGACTGACGTTGCCAGCGGCCTCCGACCGTGGCAGTTCTTCTTGATCGCCTCGTTTATCGCGGCCACCGCCGCCATCCTGGTGGCGCGCGAGACACATCCCGCGGCCTTGGTGCTGCTGAGCGTCGTCATCTGTAGCGCCGGCTGCGCTGGCTTTGGCGCGTACCGGATGCTGGTGCCGCTCGTGCTCGGCGAGTCTGCTCGCTGGCGCGCCCAACGAAGCAGCGGCGCGCGCACCGCGCTCGATCGCGAGAAGCAGCTCGTCTTGCGATCCATCAAGGAGCTCGAGTTCGACCGCGCGATGGGCAAGGTTTCTGATCGCGACTTCGACGACATGCGCGCGCGCTTACGGCAGCGCGCTCTTGGCTTGATGCAGCAGCTGGACGCGCTGGGCGAGGAGACCGACGAGCCGTCGAAGACGACTTCTTCGTCCAGCGGGTACCGTGCAGCGATCGAGGACGATCTCGCGCGGTTGCTCTCAGATGAGGAGGCCGCGCCGCTGGCCGCGCAGACCGCCGACGCGACCGCTGCCCAGTCGTGTCAGTCGTGTGGCACGAGTAACGATGGCGACGCGCGGTTCTGCAAGTCCTGCGGACGAGCACTATGAGTCGTGCGTTTGGCACCGGATCGGGTCCCGCGCGGACACTCGTAGCGCAGGCCTTCAGGCCTGCCAGAGCCGCGCTCTGGGCCATCGTATGGATTGTGGCGACCGCCCTGCTCGCCGCAAACGCGACGGCGCAGCCTGACATTCGCCAGATGGCTGGCGTGCCGCTGCCGAGCGCCGATCTGCCGAACGGTACCGTGACGGTGCGGGTCGTGCGGCAGACGATCTCCACCAACGCTCCCGACCAGCGCGTGGAGCTGGTGGGCGGCACGGAGCCCGTGGCAGAGGTCACCGACGCCAGCGGACGTGCGCAATTCGAGAACGTGCCTCGAGGCGTGACAATGCGGGCGGTGGCCGTTGTCGACGAGGAGCGTCTCGAGTCGCAGCCGTTTCAGCTGCCTGAGGAGGGTGGCGTTCGGCTGCTGCTCGCGGCAGGCGTTGGCATGACGCGCGGCG
>WHTT01000154.1:346-8509 GCA_009377605.1 Luteitalea sp. | reverse complement strand
CCATAACGGTCACCGACGCGCCTTTGGGCAACTCGGCATGGACCTCGACACGCTCGCGGACGACCCGGCGCGATGCGATCCGCATGAATGCATTCTACCAGCGTCGAACGGGAGCTCACGATGTTCGATTTTGATCCACGAGACTACGACGACCGACGCGATGCCGCTCGTCGGGGCAGCCGCGATACCCGCGAGGACATCGAAGCGCCTCGCAGCCGGCGTGGGTCGTCAGGAGCATCAGGAACGCCGCATCGGGACGACCACTGGAGGCGACCTGACGCCCGATCGCGCGAGCGCGATGACGAGGACGCGCGGACGCTCGGCCGCGGGCCTGGGAACGGCCGGCAGGCCTCCGACGACCCCACTCGCGGCCACCGAGACGATGCGCGATGGCCAGAGCGAGATCGCGATGCTCAGGAACGCGATTGGGGCGTACGAGATGCCTTCAGCCGCCATGTTCGACTGCCGCGTGGACCCGAACGCGAGCGCGTCCGTGATCGCGACCGTGAATATACCTTACGCGGTTCGGAAACGCGGACGCTCGCGACGCTCGGTGCCTTCCGAGTCGTCTCCAGTCGTGACCTCCGCGACAACGACGGCGGGCCGGCCGATCCACGTTCAGGCGACCTTCGCCACCTGCGCGAGCAAGGACTGATCGACACCGCGCGCGTGCCCGGCTACCGCGACCAGGCGGTGACGTTGACCCAGGCCGGCCGGAGCCTTCTCGAACGCCATCGAGACCTCGACAGCGAACATCAACAGGCGTTCCACGCGGGCGTGGTCCGCGAGCGCGAGTTGGAGCACGACCTCCAGCTCTATCGCGCGTACGAACACGCCGAGGCGTGTCTGCTAGAGCGAGGCGCGCACATCGAACGTGTGGTGCTCGATCACGAGCTCAAGAGCGAGTATCAGCGCTGGCTGGTGGACCAGGTGTTCCCGGCGGTGCCGGTCCGGCAGTGGGTGCTGACTTTCCCCCATCGCCTACGCTACCTGCTCGCCTGGGATCACGCCCTGTGTCGCGCTGTGATCGGCGTCTTCATGCGCGCGGTGCTCGGGTTCCTGCGGCAGCGGGCCCGCGCGCAGGGCATCGGCAATGGCCGGAGCGGGGCCGTGGCGATCGTGCAGCGGTTCGGCGCGGCGCTCAACCTCAACGTGCACACGCACGCCCTCGTGGTCGATGGCGTGTTCGCCGAGGAGGCGGCCGGCAGCCTGGTGTTTCATCCGGCGGCGCCTCCAACTGATGGAGAGATGGAGGCGCTGCTGGTGACCATCGCGCGGCGGATTGAGCGCCTGCTCGCGCGGCGACGCCTGTCCGCGGCGCAGGCAGAGCCGGGGACGGCCGATCCGTGGGTCGACGACGCACCGATCCTCGCGGGGCTTGCCGCCGCGTCGGTCGAGGGGCGCGTGGCGCTCGGGCCGCGGGCGGGCGCTCAAGTGCGCCGCTGGGGTGGCTGGCCAGATCAGGAGCCGCTTCCGCTGGTGCGCGGACCGTGTCATGCGGCGCGCGGTGGCTTCGATCTCGAGGCCGGCGTCGTCGTGCCGGTGGGGGATCGTGCCCGGCTGGAGCGGGTGTGTCGCTATGCGCTGCGGCCACCGATTGCGCACGACCGAATCCGGCTAACCCCTGACGGGGAGGTGCTCCTCGAGCTGCGGCATCGATGGTCGGACGGCACGACGCACCTGCGGTTCCATCCGCTGGAGCTGATCGAACGCTTGGCGGCAGTGACGCCGCGGCCGCGGATCAACCTGGTGCTGTACTACGGCGTGCTCGCGGCGCATGCGACGTGGCGGTCGCGTCTGCCCAAGCCCGGCGATGCCGTGGTAATGACGGCACCGACGGTGTCCCCTCCCATGGAGGGAGCATCGGTGCCTGCGCTGGCGGTGACCGGCGCCGCGGACGACCCGCAGGAGTCAGCGCCGACCCCCTTCGCGCAGCGGCGGTCGAACTGGCTCTGGGCGCAGTTGATGCAACGCACGTTTGGCTTTGATGTGCTGCGATGTCCCCGGTGCGGCGGGCGCTTCCGGCTGCTGGCGCTCATCGAAAAGCCACCGGTCGTGCAGCGCATCCTGCGCCACCTGGGCCTGCCGACGGAGGTGCCGCCGGCCCGGCCGCCACGGGCGCCCCCGGTCGCTGTCGGCGTCCGGTCCCTCACGCTCGATCTTGACATTCCCTGACGGCCGTTGCGTGGGCTTGCGTCCCGAGGCCGGTGGTTGCTTGGGGAGGCGTCTGTTCACGGACAAGAATCGTCCCTGGGCATTGCATCGATTGCAGTCGGTCCTCGATCACTCGAAGTACTGTACGCCATCATTTGCGCCCGTTGTGGTCATCTGCCCGTGCCAGGGGCTATCTGCGCCGTGCCGAAGGGGGCGCCACGTCAGATAATGGGACTTCCGTTAACCGCCGCCACGGCCCACGGCAAAAACCCGTCTAATATCGTCTATCGTCTGTTCGGACGGGGTTTCTTGAGCGGTTGTTTCGTGGTGGCGATGATCGCGCGCTTTGCGCCGAACAAGCGTCACGATCTCCTGATCAGGGCTGTGCACGCCGTCCGGCACCGTATGCTTAACATCTGGCTCTTCTCAAGCGAGAGATCTTCGAGCATCCGGAGGCCTTTGCTGCGGTGCAGACGATGATCCGCAAACTCGACTGCAGGACTGGGTAACGTCCGCAGGGTCGATGCGGCGGCTCTCGATGCGCTGTGCTCCGCGGTGACGATGAGGGGCTCGGCCGATGTCTGGTCGAAGCCATGGCGATGGAGCTGCCAGAGATCCTCACGAGCGGAGGAGCCGGCCAGGAGATTGTCACGCACGGCGAAACTGGTTTGGTGGTGCCGCCGGGCGTCCGGACGCGCTCGCGGAAGCGCTCGTCAACGTGGCCCTCGATTCCCTGACGCGCGCTCGCTACGGCCGCGCAGGACGGCAGTTTCGTTCTCGGACATCTGATGGCCGCCGCGTCAGTCAGCGAATGCCGTTGTTCAGGGATATAATGCGGTTCTTATTAGACCATCGCAGACGAGATCCCGTCCAGCGTGCGGCGCACGGATGACCGATGCTTGTCATCGAGACCAGTCGTTGAGCTGTAACGGCGGTACGAAGGATGTTTATGTCGAACTGGTTGGATACGGCGATTCGCAGATTCCAGTATGGCGTGCGTGTGCTCTGTCGGGTGCCGGGGCTGACGGTGCTCGTGGTAGTGACGCTGGCGGTCGGCATCGGGGCCAATGCGGGAGTCTTCACACTGGCGAATGCTGTTCTCTTGCACTCGCTGCCGGTCAGTGACCCGCAGGAGCTGTATTTCGTCGAGGCGCGAGGTGAACGGGGTGGCGGCAGTTCTTACCCGCTCTTTCAGGCCTTGAGAGGCGGCTCGACGCAGTTAAGCGATCTTGGCGCATTTCAATTGACGGAGCGGCGCGTCACCATTGACGGCCAGCTCGAGCTGGCGACAGTCGAATACGCCTCCGGCAACCTCTTTCAGCTCCTCGGAGTTGGAATGCGGCTCGGTCGAGCGATTCTACCAGCGGATGACCGAATCATGGGAGCGGGCGGAGCGGACGGCCCTGTGGCCGTCATCAGCCATCAGTTCTGGCAACGTCGTTTTGGCGAGCGCATCGACGTCATAGGGAAGGCCATCCTCGTTGGTGAGGTGACGGCGACCATCGTCGGAATCACGGCCCGGTCGTTCACAGGACTGCAGCCGTGACGCGGGCATCACGTCATCTGCGCTGTGTGGGGGGCGGGTCCGTGCGGAGGGCGGGTCCGATAAGGGAGGATCTGTTGACCTTCCGATAGGGATAGGCCCTTCATCCGTCCTATCGTCCCCGTGCAAGGACCGTCGTGCGATGCCTGTTCGTGCGTAGCATGTGTGGTCTCCTCAGAAGCGGAATCGCGCTGCGAGCTGGAAGCGCCGGGCGTTCGTGCCGTCGGGCTGGGAGGCGTCGTTGTTGGGACGTCCCCAGTCGGACCGCTCCATGAGCCGGACCGGCGTCGAGAGCGGCGTCCTCACCGACGTGGAGCTGGCCGTGTAGAGGGTGGTCTGGAACCCGTTGTAGTTCGAGCGGTTCAGCACGTTGAAGCCTTCCGCGATCAGCTCGACGATCAGCCGGTCGCCGAGGCGGAAGTCGCGGGCGACGCGGACGTCGAGCCTGTAATTCGCGTCGCCATACGTGCTGTTCCGCACGATGTTCGGCGCGAGGTTTCGGTCGGCGCCACCACCCTGTCCGAGCAGGCCGCCGAAGCCGTTGTACTGGACACCGTCGAGGGTGAACGGCAGGTTCGGCACGGAGATGACCGCCGAATAGGGCCGGCCCGATTCGGCGGTGAAGATGCCACTGAGCCGGAAGCCCGCGGGCAAGTTCGCGATGCCGTTGACGACGAGCCGGTGGCGCTGATCCGTCGGCGCGGCGCCCCGGTTCGACCCCAGATCGAACTGGTTCTGCACGCTCGATCCCCCGAACGGCGATTCGGCGCCGGCGCCGCTGCCGTTCGCCGACCCCGACAGGTTCTCGGCCTTCGCCAGCGTGTAGGCGACGCCGATCTGGTAGCCGTTCGCGAAGCGGCGCTTCAGCTCGAAGAACACCGCCCGGTACCACGTCTCGCCGATCGATCGCATCGTGTTCGTCGCGGCGAGCGATGGGACGGGGCGGGAGTGGTTCACGTTCCGCGACTGGCCGTCCGCGGTTCGCGTCACGCCGGCGGAGTAAGGCACCTGGAATGTGCTGTCATCGGGAAGCTGATACGTGCGCGTGAAGGCTGGCGCCGGCAGGTTGGCGTCCGACTCGATCGGCAGCCGCTCACCCTTGGTGTAGACGAGGCTCGCCGACACGGCGTAGCCCCCGCCCAGCTCCCGATCGATGCCGACGTTGAAGTCCTGCAGGCGGGGCCGCTTGTAGTCCGGGTCGAAGCGGAAAATCGACACGGCGCCGGCGGCCGACGGCGGCAGGCCGCCCAGGATCTCCGGGTAGGCCGGCGCGCCGGCATCGCCCGGCCGCAGAGTGATGCCAATGGTGGTGTGATTGGGATCCAGCACCCCGGTCTGCGTGAGCGCGTTCCGGATCATGCCGTTCGGCGTACGGCCATAGTAGAGGCCCCATCCGCCGTGCACCACGGTCCGGCCATTGCCCCTGACGTCGTATGCCATGCCGATGCGTGGCCCCCAAGCCGAGCGGTCCTCCGTGATCTGCTGCGTTTCGGGTACGGAGGGATTCGGCGCCACGGGCGCCGGCAGGTCCTGGAACTCATAGCGGACGCCGTAGTTGAGCGTCAGGCTCGGCGTCGGCCGCCACTGATCCTGCGCGAAGACGCTGTAGTCGGTGGTCGTGAAGTCGAGGCCAGACAGGCCGAAGCTCTGGCTGTAGGACGTGTAGCTTCGACCGGACGGATCGATCACGTCTCGACCGAACCTGAGCGCGTCCGGGTAGTTGTAGGTCCCGCCGAAGTTCCTCGGGTGGTCGATAATGTCGCGTACGCGGTTCACGTCGACGCCGAATTTGAACGAGTGGCGGCCCGTGATGACCGACAGGTTGTCGATGAACTGTAATCCCCGCTCGTCCGGCAGCGCCGGCCGTTCGAGGAAGTTCGCACGCCCGAAGGAAAAGCTTCCCACAAAGACCTGAGGCGGAGGCTGGTTCGCGAACTCGTACTCGAAGTCGCGGCTCGCCTTGGCGCGCAGCTCGTTGACCAGTGTCGGGCGCAGCGTCGAGGTGAGCCGCACGTTGAAGCTGTGAATCCGCACGTCATCGCTGCCGTTTCGGCCGACATTACCCAGGACGATCGGCGTGTTGATGCCGTTCTCGGCCCGCGCGTTCAGGTAGTTGTAGGTGACCGACAGCAGGTTCGAGGGATTCAGCGTAGCATCGATCTTGCCGAGCGCGAGGTTCTGGTTCGCCGTGCGGGGAATCGTGTTGCCCGGGGCGCCGCCCGGGAACTTGCTGCGCAGCAGCTCGGCACCCGCCGCGAACGCCGCCCGATCCGCCGCCGCCGGGTTGGCCGGCAGCCCGTTCGTCAGGACGCCGCTCAAGTCCTCGATGATCAGCGGATAGTCCCGCTGCTGCTGGTCGTAGTTGAAGAAGTAGAAGACGCGATCGCGCACCAGCGGCCCGCCGACCGAGCCGCCGAACTGGTGACGCGATTCGTCCGGATTGATCGTGGCGAGCGGGTCGCGCGCGTTCAGCGCCTGATTGCGGAAGTAGTAGAACCCGTCCGCCGACATGCGGTTGGTGCCGGAGCGGATCGCTGCGTTGATGCCGCCGCCGGCCGAGCGGCCGAACTCGGGGAGGAAGTTCGACCGCGTCACCTGGAACTCGCGGATCGCGTTGGCGCTGACGTTGCTCGCGATCCGGGTCCGCCCGGCGGCCTGCGAGAAGTACGCCTGGTTGGCGTCGTTGCCCTCGAGCGTGAAGTTGTTGAAGATGCCCGACTGCCCGCGATAGCTCAGCAGACCGAATCGGCCGTCGCGCGTGACGCCGGGCGCGAGCAGTGCAAACTGGTCGGCGCGCCGGCCGTTGATCGGCAGGTCGTTGATCTGCCGGCGATCGATGAGCGTGGACTCGTCGGTCGCCGTGGTGTCGATGAGCGGCGTGTCGGCGACGACCGTCAGCGCCTCCCGGACGCCCTCCGGCTGGAGGACGAGGCGCAGCGGCGTCGTGCCCCCGACGGTTACCGTGAGCCCGTCACGGGTCAACACCGCGAAGCCCGGGTGCTCGACGATGACCGTGTAGTCGCCGGGCGGCAGCACCGGAATCGTGAACTGTCCAGCTGTCGTCGTCGGTAGTTCGCGTGTGCCGCCGGTGCCGGCGTTGATCGCGGTGACCCTGGCTCCGGCGATCGCTCCGCCCTGCGCATCGAGGACCGTACCGCTGAGAACGCCCGTACCCAGGCTCGCCTGTGCACGACTGGTCGCCGGCACGCCTGCCACCAGCGTGAGCGCCAGCACCCCCACACCACTCCATCCCGTCAGTCGTACCCGTCTGGTCAAGAATCGCCTCCCGAAGTTGTCCTCGTCGCTCGTTGGACGAGGGCCCCGCCTGGCCGTCGGCACGCGCGAGGGATGACGGCATCATGAGGCACGACCTCTTCGACGAGGCAACACGTGAGCAACGGCAGGGTAAAGATTCAGGAGAACGGGCGTTCCGTGCCGAAGGGGGCGCCACGTCAGATAATGGACGATATGTAAACTGAGGACGCGCGTGGAGGCACGCATGACAGGGCCTTCATGCTTCCTATCGTCCTTGTCGTCAATCACGGTTGACTGTCAATCACGGTTGACTTGACACGGGCACGCGACAGGCGTACCTTTGAATCATCGTTTGTGACGATCAGTCGCCAGTCTCCACGTCGGTCTCAGGCCCGCGTGGACTTCGCTTCGACCTCCCCGCCCCACGGCCAGAGCGAGAAGCTCCCCAGCGAACACCGGGGCGGTTGGATGAGATCGCAGCCGGCGCGAGGCAGCCTGAGACGGCACGAGACCACTCGAAGGCGCCGGCACAACGCGATCAGTGCTAACGACTGCGGTTCGTCCTCAGGGTCAACCGCACGGGAGCACACTACGATGGGCCGGTCAAGTCCATAAACTGCATCACAGGCTTTGCGCCGAGTCTTCGTACCCAAGGCTCGTCGCAACGCCCGGAAGTCGACGATGCGCGCGAGAACACCTTCTGCGCGTCGCGGATTCCTCCCGAGCCGAGCAGCGCGGGCAGCAAGTCCGTCAGCACCGCCAGGGAGTTCCTGACGTTGCTGTCGCGCTCAACCCGGACCCGGCATGAGCCGTCCCAGGACGCCATGCCCGCCGGGCCCTCCGAGCCGGCCGCCGACTAGTGATGGATCGCAGGTCCTTCACTCTCGGCGGGGCCTCCCGGCTCGCTTCTCCACGTACACCGGTATTGCCGCACCGTGCTGCGGTGCCACCCATCCTCGGAGGAGGCCATGAGGAAGAATCTGTATTCTGATTCCGAGCGCGCTCAGATCGACAATCAACTCGCGGCCGACGTGGTCGCTCGACAAGAGGGCCTGCCCAACCGGCTGTTAACTGCCTTCGACGTCGCCGAGTTCGTCGGTTGCCACGAAGAAACCGTCCGCCGTGCGTACTTGCGCGGTTTACTTGTTTCGCAACGCTTCGGCGTGAGAGGAAGGAGGTTCCATCCCGCAGACGTCCTCGACTGGATTCGT
>WHTT01000154.1:0-336 GCA_009377605.1 Luteitalea sp. | reverse complement strand
CGGCTACCGGTCGATGACTTCGCACTGGCCCGCGGCGCAACCGAACCCGTGACGCTCAAGCAGACCGCCGAGAAGGTATGGGAACCGCGATTCGTAGCCGAGATTGTGGCCGGGCGTGATCCTCGTGTTCCGCCTGATGTGCCAAAGAGCGTCGTTGGCGTGACGGTCGCTGACTTCCTCGACGTGTACTATGGGAGCTATGTTGAGGCGGAGGGATTGCGCGATCCGGTAACGATCAAGGGCCGGCTGAAGGCCGTCAAGGCGGTGCTGGGCGATCTTTCGGTAACTGCACTGGAGAAACCGGTCGAAATCCTTCGATTCAAGGCGATGTATCGG
>WHTT01000153.1 GCA_009377605.1 Luteitalea sp. | reverse complement strand
GCTCAATGACCGATCAGCGACGACGCGCTGGATCGCCCCTGCCACCAATGGGGTCACCGGGACGACGCGTAGCTGTTCCCAGTCGGCCGCAGGCTGGGCCACCGTGTCGGTGACGAAGATCTCAGCCACCGGCGCCGCTGCCTTGCGCCCTCCAGCCATAACGCATGGGTTGCCGCAATCACGATGCCGGGAAACGCTCGATGTACACGTTCTGGTCACGGCTGACCTAACCGTGCCGCTGAGGTATCGGAAAAGGCACTGAAAAACGCGGACAGCCCCGTTGTCCGGTGCCTTTTCCGGAACGACCTTTGCGAAGGTGAAGATCCAGATGTTCGTCTGGAGGTTCGCATGTCCGTCGCAAAGATCACGGAAATCAGCGCCGAGTCACCACAAGGCTTTGAAGCAGCAATCAAGGAAGGGCTCGCGCGCGCGAGCAAGACCTTGAAACAGATCGAGGGCGCCTGGGTCAAGGAGCAGCTCGTGAGAGTGCCAGTCGACCATCGTCGAGACGACGATCGCCAACGACAGAGCTCGATAACAGGTGGGTCGCTCAGCGCGCCCTGGCTGCCGTCTCGGCGCTCTCGCGCAGCAGCTCCCGGATTTCGGAATCGCCGATCTGTGCGAAGTCCCGATACGATTGCCCAACCGCTGCGAAGGTCTCCGGCGTGTGGGCGCAGACGACCTCGTCTGCAAGGTCCCCGAGCTCCCGGCAGGTATCGCGTGCTCCAACGGGAACCGCGACGACCGTGCGCGATGGCGCATGCGCCTGCGCTGCCTGCACGGCCGCTTTCATGGTCGAGCCAGTCGCCAGCCCATCGTCGACGAGCAGCACGACCCGTCCGCGTAGGTCCGCGGGTGGCCGTTCACCACGGTAAGCGCGCTGACGCCCTTCGAGCTCGCGTTGTTCTTCCCGAGCCACACGCTCGATGACCGTGGCTGGGATCTTGTACCACGCCACGACATCCTCATTGAGCACACGAACACCGCCAGACGCGATTGCTCCCATGGCCAATTCGCCATGGCCCGGCAGGCCCAGCTTTCTGACGAAGAACACATCGAGCGGCGCACCCAGCTCACGAGCAACCTCGAACCCGACCGGAACGCCGCCCCTCAACAGCGCCAGCACAACGACATCCGTTCGGTTCTTGTAGTGCCCGAGCCGCTTGGCCAGCAGCGCGCCTGCTTCGCGGCGATTGGCGAAGGGCTCTCGACCTGGCGCGTAGGGATCCACCACATCCACCCTTTTGCCTTCTTTCTGACACACACGCTCGAAGCTAATGGGCGATCGGTCTCTTGCGTGCAGCATCCGGAAGCGTGGACGACTATCCCGCACCGCGGTGTGCACCTGCACGGGAATGTTCACCAGGCCAAACGAGATGGCCCCCCGTCCAGATGGCTCGAGCCATGAAATCCTCCCGCAGGCTTCATGGGAGTGCCCTCCCTTCGAGGATGATCCCTGTTCAACGACGGCGTCTGCGCCGCGGTGGTGTCTCGCCCGCCGGCCCTGTTCTCGGCTCCCGTCCGAAGGCGCCAGACACCTTCCGCGAAGCCGGCATGGAGCGGTCCGGATAGCGGGCCCCAGCTTCCTTCTGTGCAATCGACCGGCTGCCCGCCTTGTGCGACGTGTGGCGGTCGCGCAGGTCTTCGAGTGGCTGCTCGCCGCGTCCTCCAGCCGCGTCCTCCGGCGGCGGAGAGCTCGCATCGACAGCGGAGCGGCGCGGTTCGCGCCGGCGCGCTTCGACTTCGGCCGGTTGACGGTTACTGATGCCGGTCTGCGTGGCGCGAGCGCCAGACTGCGCGGCTGTATGGGACCGGCCTTGCGGCCCGGTGCGCTGCCGCTCGCCGGCGGGCCCTCGCTCCTCGTGGCGAAGGCGCGTGATCTCCTGCTTCTCGACGCGATGCACCACGTCCTCGCCTTGCCGCTCGCGGCCGGCCACCTTATAGCGATCCGGGTTCACGTTGATGCGCTTGCTCATAAGCTCTGCCACCAATGGCCAACGTCAGACGGACCCCGTGTTTTCGTTACGCACGTGGCGCCACGAGGCAGCTCCTCGAACGCCTCGACGCAAAGGCGGTACCAGTCACGGTCGTTCGCGTGGAGTGGCCGGAAGGCGAGTCCCCAAATCGCACGGCTATCTGCTGGAGCGTATGTGTCTTGGTAGAAAACAGTCCGCCTTGCGCCAATGATGTCTTTTGACACACTTTGGCGCTCGCCCCCCTCACTCGCTCTCGGTTCCCAGGCTGGCCCCGCGCTTGGATCGGCACGCCCGTTGCTTCAATCAACGATGGGAGCATTTCTATCCACGGACGGCCCAGCCGATCGATTGCGCCGCAGAGGCGGCTACGTGCTGGTCTCGAGGTGCTTCGCTCACGGGTCGCACAAAGGAGGGACCTCATGGCGGCTCTGAATATGTTGCATCCGCTCCTCGTCACCGAGCTGAAGGACCTCTTGGACGCCGAGCACCAGCCCACCCGCGCCCTGCCGCGGTTGATAAAGTCAGCCGAGTCGGCTGATCTGCGCGATGCGCTCGAGATGCACCTCGACGAGACCCAAGGGCACGTCGAGCGCTTGGCCGGAGCGTTCGAAGCGCTCGGGGAACCCGCGTCGGCGAAGACGTGCGCTGGAATGCGCGGCATCATCAAGGAGGCCGATGAAGACCTCGAGCAGGATGCGGACGGCGCGGTGCGCGACGCTGCCATCATCGGGGCGGCGCAAAAGGCGGAGCACTACGAGATCGCGGCGTACGGCACGGCCCGCACCCATGCGAATCGATTGGGCCGGTCCGAAGTCGCGCAGATACTGGAGCAGACCCTGAAAGAGGAAAAGCGCGCCGACAAGAAGCTGACCGAGATTGCGGAGGCGCAGGTCAATCCGCAGGCGCTCGAAGGTGAGGCGGGGGCGGCCGCGCGAGGTGGCGCGGCCGCACGGGCCCGCGGGCGCTGACGCCGCGGGCGTGGAGATCATGAGCAGCAGGCAATCGGGGGAGGAGCACCACCGCGGTGAGCAGAAGATTGGCGGCGCGTCGCGCGCGCCTGAGCGGGCACCGCTCGCTGGCGAGGAGGACGGGCTGACCAGCGAGCTGGGGTCCGAGGGGGGCAGCCAGGGTGAGCTCACTCAGGCATCCCGGGCGAGCAGAGAAGAGCGAGTGTCACTGCTACCTCGGCTCATCGGCGTCGCGGTTCTGTTGCTGCTTGGCGCCGTGCTGCTCTGGCTCGTCGTCACCATGCGCTGACTCCCGTGCTCCCCCGGGGGCGCATGATTCGTGATCAACGAGGGACCATCGAGCCCACTGTGAGTAATGTCATGACTGAATCGAGCCTTGCGACCACAAACCTGTTGCTGGGGATCATGGCGGCAGTGAGCGTGATCGAGATCATCGTGCTCGTGGCGGCGGCCATCTTTGGCTACCGCGCGTATTCACGCGTGATGCAGACACTCGACTCGCTCGAAGCACGGCACGTCGCGCCGCTCACCGCCCGCACGACCGCCATCCTGGACGATCTGAAGAGCCTCACGGGCCGCGCGGAGAGCGGCGCTGGCTCGTTGGATCTCCAAGTCAGAGAGAGCGCCCGGCGAGCGGGCGAAGTGGCGCGGCACGTACGGTGGCGTTCAACGCGCGCCTGGCAGCAAGTCGAGAGCGTCGGCGTCGGGATTCGGGAGGGCATTGCCGCCATCTTCGAGACAGGCGGTGATCGCGACATGAACGAGCTGCCGCGGCGTTCCGCGCTGTGAGCGACGTTGGAGGGAGGCACAATGAAAGCTGCAACTCTGGTGGGCATCGTGCTCGTGATCATCGGGATCGTAGCCTTGGCGTATGGCGGCATCACGTACACACGGGACGAGACCGTGCTGGACGTCGGGCCAGTCCAAGCGCAGCGCGAGACCAGGGAACGAATTCCGTTACCGCCGCTACTCGGGGGATTGGCGCTGGTTGGCGGCGTCGTGCTGATCATCGTTGGAGCGCGACGATCCTGAATCGAATCGGCAACATCCGACGACGGGCGGCCGGTATGCGCGTATCAGGTCTCGGCGACAATGCGGCCGAAGCTGAGTGTTACTTCCAAAACCTTCAGCCGCGGCCAGCCCGGCGACTCCCGATACCCGGCCGATGGGTGAGGAGGAAGGCAATGCGAGCGACCGAGAGAGGAGCCAGTGGAATTCCTATGGTGGCGGCCGGCGTTGGCCTTGGGGCGGCCCTCATGTACGCCCTGGATCCCGTGGCCGGTCGTCGTCGCCGCGCCCTCGCGCGCGACAAGGCGGTGCACGCCGGCCACAAGCTGCGCGACAGCACTGACGCGACGGCCCACGATGTCGGTAACCGCATGGCGGGTTGGGCGGCCCGGCTCCGATCAACCGTGGCGACCGACATGCCGGAAGACGACGTGCTGACCGCGCGCGTCAGGTCGGTGCTTGGCCGTGTGGCGTCACATCCGCGGAGCCTGGAGGTCACGGTTGGCGAGGGGCTCGTGACGCTGGCCGGTCCGGTTCTCGCGGACGACGTCGACCACGTTCTCGCTGCGGTGCGACGTGTGCGCGGTGTCCGCGACGTCGAGAGCCTCCTGGACGTGCGCGAGGAGCGTGCCGACGAGTCTGGTCTCCAAGGCGGCGCGCTGCGTCCCGGCCGATATCCAGAGATCTGGCAGGCGCAGTGGTCGCCAGCCATGCGGCTGGCGGCGGCATCGACCGGCGTCGCGTTGGGTGCATACGGTCGGCGCCGCGGCGGCCTCGTTGGCGCTACGAGCTCGCTCGTAGGCGGCGGGCTCGCCCTGCGCGCCATCACGAACCTCGAGCTGCGCCGCCTGCTGGGTGTCCGCGCCGGACGGCGCGCCGTGGACGTTCAAAAGACCATCTATCTCGACGCGCCTATTGACCGCGTATTCGCCTTCTGGGAAGAGGTCGACAACTTCCCGCACTTCATGACCGGTGTACGAGCCGTGCGCAAGCTCGGGAACCGGCGGTCCCACTGGGTGGTGGCCGGTCCGGCCGGTGCCGAGATCCAGTGGGATGCAGAAACCACGCGTTACGAGCCGCCCCACTTGCTGGCGTGGCGGAGTGTGGAAGGCGCACCCATCGCGCATGCGGGCTATGTTCGGTTCGAGCCTGAAGAGACGGCACGCACTCGCGTCACCGTCTCTCTTCATTACAATCCCCCGGGTGGCGCACTCGGACATGCCGTGGCGACCGCCTTCGGCGTCGATCCGAAACACCAGCTCGATCAAGACTTACTGCGAATGAAGACGCTCATCGAGGTCGGGCGTCCGCCGCGTGATGCTGCGGCGCCGGCCTCGTGAAGGGGACGCTGGCCAGCCCGTCCTGGACGACTAGCGTGTAGGGTACATTCCGGCGCGGAGAAAGGCGAAGCCGAGGACGCCGATGGCCATGCTGGCGCGGTGTCTTCGCTGTCGTCCTCCTCGTCCTCCTCTCCTTGGTCGGCCCCCTCCTCGTCCTCGTCTTCATCATCGATCTCGTCAAAATGATCAGAGTAGGCTTCCGACTGATCTGCTCGACTAATCTGGCGCCAAGCAAGGCGATCGCGAAAGGCAAGCTGCGGGAGGATCTGTGCTTTCGCATCAACACCATGGCGCCCGGAATTCATTTGAGTTGCCATGAATTCCGGGCAGCTGTCGGCGTTCAGCCGACAGGTCTCAGGGGCGGTCCTCCCCTGAAACGCCAAGGGCTGATCGCTGACGGCTGATAGCGACAGCCGGCGCGACTGACAACCCGAGCGAGCGCCGGCGATCAACCGCCCTACCTCTGGGTGGTTCCGCAGTGCTCGTCCAGGACTCGTCCGACAAGTGTCGTGACGGTCGTGGGATCGAAAGGTTTGGCCAGCGCGTCATCAAAGCCCTGGCTGCGCAGCTCGTCGCGATGTCGTGTGGACGGGGCTGCCGTGAGGGCCACTGCGGCGATCGTTCGGTTGGCTTCGGGTCCTTCTGCCCGCAGGGATGGTATGAAGCTCGATCCCTCCTCATCCAGGAGGGCAGCGTCGGCCAGGAGCATGTCATGCGCACCACGTCGCAGTGCCTCACGGGCCTCTGTAACGGAGGTCACGCCGGTGACCGTTGCGCCGGCGTGCTCGAGGACTAGGCGAAGGAATTCCGCAGCATCGGTGTCCTCTTTGATTATCAGAATCCGTGCTCCAATGACGCGTGCAGGTGCCGGTAGAGGTTCGTGCAGGCTCGGCGTCGGCAGGTGCGCATGGAGCGGGAGATCCACCGTGAAGACCGCGCCAGGGCCATCCGATCGGTTTGCAGCCGTGATCGTGCCGCCGTGCGCCTCTGTCAGGTGATGGGCAATGGCAAGGCCGATTCCCAGACCGCGGTCCCTGCGAGCAGTGGAGCGGCGGGCTTGGTGGGATCTTTTGAACACGTCCGGCAGAAGGTCGGGCGCAATGCCGGGACCAGTATCGGTCACTGTGATCCGTGCGCGGTCGTCGACGCAGGTGAGGATGATGCACACTTGACCGGCGGCCGGTGTGAACTTGACCGCGTTCGACAAGAGATTCCAGACGATCTGTTGCAGTCGTGGCGGATCGCCCAGCACCTGTCCCGCGGCCCGGTCGAGATTCACGATGAGGCGTACCTCGTTGCGTTCGGCGGTGGGGCGGAGTGCGTCCACCGCTTCTGAGACGACGGCCACGAGGTCGGTTGGGTGCGCTTCGATCTCGAGCGTACCCGTGACGGCGCGCGAGGTCTCGAGCAAGTCCTGCACCATCTGCCTCTGGATCCGAGCGTTTCGCTCGATGACTTCCAGCGCGCGCACGACGCCGGCGCCCGAAACCCGTCCCTCGCGTACCAAGCCGGCCCATCCGAGAATCGCATTGACAGGGGTTCGCAGCTCGTGCGAGAGCACGGCCAGGAACTCATCTTTCAGTCGGCTGGCCGTCTCCGCTGCTTCACGCGCCGAGCGCTCGCGCCGCACCGCCTCGGTGGACCACTCCTGAACGATTGCCGCTGCCGCCACTCGGCTGATGTGAAGCAGGATGCTCTCGTCGCTGCTGCTGAAATCGCCCTGTTGCTTATCGGACACCTCGAGCCAGCCGATGCTTTGGCCCTCGCGATCGGTCAATCGTGTCGCGAGGAGGTTACGCGGGTGCCGTGAAGGAGTGCCGCCTGGTGCTGCCCGCGCAAGGTGTTGTGCGATTTCTTGCCGGTTCAAGCGGACGACGTCTTGCTCGGCGACGAAGAGCCGAGCGATGTCCGGGATGTCAGGCACCTGTTCTGTCGCCGGATCAGCCGCGCGCGGTATTGAGAGGGACGACGCAGTGAAGGCATCAGACGTACCGGGATCGGCAGCAACGTGGATGCGCGCGCGGCGGGCGTGCAATAGATCGCGCGCCGCATTCACCGCGACATGGAGCACGTCTGGCACCGCAAGCGAAGCGTCCAGGATGGCGGCGCTGGCGCGCGCAAGATGTTTGATTCCACCAACACCCCGAACGGACACACCCGCCATGCAAATGCTCCCCTGGAACTCTTGCGAACGCGAAACCTGCCGCATTGCGTCAAGTTTCGGGGCGCGCAAGTCAGCGTCGCGGGGAGCGGCCGGAAGCCGCGGCCCGCTAGAACAGCCATGGCCGGGCACTGCTAACGGACCCAGGCGGTGCAGAGCTTACCACACCAGGTTCGATTACATCGACAGAATCGTCCAATGTCACCCAACGACGACAATGCCATCGTCATAGCGCCGAGTCAAAGAAGGCGTTCAACACTTCTTGCGGTCTTGCACCGAACGGTCAAAACCCTCTATTGTTTATCTTGAAGGGGAGTAGCCACGCGGGGTCGCCCCCGCGCGGCCGAATCGTCAGGACTGCGCGATACGCGCACGGTTCGGTCAGGTTCCCGAGGGAATAGGCGAGAGCTTCGCACGAGCGGCGACGAGCCCATGGTGCGAGGGTCTCGCCTTTTTCTTTGGCAGTGTCTCGTGCCACTGCCCATGCGTGCCTCTGGGAAGCACGCAGCGAACGGGAGCAAGACCATGGACGTAATCTGGCTCTGGGTCGGATTCAACGCCTTCGTCCTGGCGATGCTGGCGGTCGACCTTTTCGTGTTCCACAAGGACGCGCACGAGGTCGCGCCGGCGGAGGCGGCAGGGTGGAGCCTGGTATGGGTGGCCCTCGCGCTGATGTTCGGCGCCGCTATCTACATACTCATGGGGCCGGCCGCTGGGTTGGAGTACTTTGCCGGGTATCTGATCGAGAAGGCGCTTTCTGTCGACAATATCTTCGTCTTCGTCCTGATCTTCAGCTTCTTCCGCGTTCCGCTTCGCTATCAGCATCGCGTGCTCTTCTGGGGGATTCTGGGGGCACTGGCCATGCGCGGCGGGATGATCGCCGCAGGCGCCTATCTGATCCAGCACTTCCATTGGGTCATGTACGTCTTCGGGGCGTTCCTGGTCTTCACCGGCGTCCGCATGGCGACGCAGAGGGAACAGGACATCGAGGCAGAATCCAACCCCGTGATCCGCATCGTGCGCCGGCTCTTACCCGTGACCACCATCTATTACGGGCAGAAATTCTTCGTGCGAGAGGAGGTGAACGGCAAACTGCGGATTGTGGCGACGCCGCTCTTCATTGTGCTGGTGCTCGTCGAGACGACGGATCTGATCTTTGCCGTGGACTCGATTCCGGCCATCTTCGCGGTGACGCAGGACC
>WHTT01000152.1 GCA_009377605.1 Luteitalea sp. | reverse complement strand
AGGTGGATCACTTTCCGAGCGGCGGACTGGTCTAGTTTCCGAGCGGCGCCTCCACGCGGCGCTATTGCTGGCGCTGTGCGGATGCCTTCTCGCTCTAGCGGGCGCTGCGCTCGTCCTCTGGTCCCGGGCCGAGCTCGGTTCGGCTTGGAGTTTCGTGCCGATGGCAGATCAACGTACAGGCCTCGTGACGACAGGTCCGTATCGCCTCGTCCGCCACCCCATCTACCTCGGCCTGTCACTGCTGGCGATGGGCGAGGCTCTCGCCTTCAGCAGCTGGCCTGCCGTCGCGGTTGTGTTTTCCGCGATTGTGCCCACCTTTGTGTGGCGCGCGTATGCAGAGGAAAGACTGCTAGCTGACACGTTTGGCGAGCGCTATGCCCATTACCGAAAGCGGACCAAGATGATGATCCCGTATCTTCTGTAAGGCCTGCCCCCTGACTGGCGGGGCGACGTGGACCGTGATTGTGAACGTCGATGCAGCCGAACCGGCGGGCTTCGACGCCGGCATTCATTTCGGGGAGTTGAGCGAGTACCAGGCTATCCCGGATGAGCCAGGAGGAGACGCGGGGTAGTGGGATTCAGCCAATGATCAGCTCACGAGCATGGGTGATCTCGCGGCTGGAAACGGGTCGGAGGTCCGAGGCCTCAACGGTCGCCACAGCAGCCGTCCTCCCGTCGAGAGTCGTGAACTCTACCTCGAAGGCTTTACCGTCGGGGTACACATGAATCACGGTCCCAACATCGCCAACCTCCAGGCGCTCTTTAGGTACGGGCGCGGTCAGGACAACTCGATCGTGTTCCTTGATCATACCGAAGGCTCACTCCCTACCCGGATAGGCCGTTACCAAGCGAGGCGCTTCCGAGCCTCGATCGATGATCCAGACCGTCCGGACTTTCCGTCGACGGCTCTTCCCAGTTTGCGACGAGACGCTCCCGTCGACAACATATTTCCGCCGTGCGCCGACTCGACGCTTTCAACCACTTCCCCGTTCTGAGCTTGCGCTCGTGACCGTGCCGACCAACGGTGTGCTCGCACCCGAGGAGGATGCATTGCTTACCGCCATCGATAAGGCGGCACGACGGCATCTCAACATGGAGAAAGCCAGCCGGGCCTGGCGTGATGCGCTTGACGCCATCAAGGACGACGAAGTGAGCGATGCCGTAGAAGGCGCCCACCTCTGGGTGCTCTCCGAGGCAGGCAAGGCCTACTTCTACACGGGCCTGGCGTTCGCCGTAACGCTGGCCGACCTGGCGCGTGGTTCCGATCGATGACGGAACCGACTTCAGCGGTCGTCCGCGATCGGCAGGACAAGGACGGGTGGAGGAAGGGATTCACTGCGATCATCCACTTCCTCCATTCTTCCTCCTCTGCTTCGTCTTGCTCTTGGAATGGCAGTCTGGTGGGAGATTCAGAAAGCCAATGACGAGTGGTGACGTACCGAGCTTCGTTGACCGCTCGATGACATCTTCGTCGAACACGTCGAGCTGATCCACATGGGCATCTCGATGAAGACCAGCAACGCCGGGAACATATTCGCGTGGAACGATGCAACGCAAGGCGTTGAGCAGCGGCCCAGCGGTCAGCCGTCAGTCCTCCCGATCGGCAAGCATTTCGGCTTTCGTTCGAAAGCAGACCGCCTGAGCATCCTCGTCGAACACGATCTCTTCCACGGCATAGGGCGGACCGTTCAGCCAACTCGAATCATCGTCGATGCGCCGTGAGATGCGCTGCTCGCCATCGACGGTCTGAACTGTGGTGACCTCCCTCGGTCCCAGCTTCACGGCCACGACGACACGAGCTCCAATGTCGGTGCAACGAAACTGCCCTTCGACCGTCCAGAATGTTTCGCCGATCACGAAATCTCTGTGCTCCATATTGCCGATCGCTCCCTCGTGGACCTGTAAACGTGAGCGACTGACCGGACATCCGCTGCTCCGGGTGTCGGGAGCGGCAGTCATACCCAAGTTCAGCTTGCCGTTTACTGCCCAGGTGCGCATATTCTTGTGGGTACAGGCCACTCACGGTGCGGATCCGGGCGGGCGTCCGCCTAAGCTCGACTATAATGCAAGACGCCAGGTGGGTTTGACCCCTGACAGCACCAACGAATGTCGAATCCATTCTTCGAGCGGCCCATCGTCAACTCGCCGTATGAGTACCCGCGCCAGCACTGGGAGCTCGACGAGACGGGCCAGCCAACCGGGCGCCTCGTCGACCGGCGACGCCGCGCGACGCTGGTCACACCCATCCCGAAACCCAAGAAGCGACGCGGAAGTAGCAGGCAGCAAGAGCTGGTCCTCGACGAGGGTAGCGGCCTGTCCACCAAGAGCCAGGCATACGATCTGTCGATCATCAACGAGGTCCGCCAGCAGGTGAACATCTGGCGCGACCTACCGGCCAATCACTGGCAGGTGACGCCGGAGACCGCACGGCTGCTGCAGCACTGGCGACATCACGAGTTCGGCGGGATCCGACCGTTCTTCTGTCAGGTGGAGGCTGTCGAAACTGCAATTTGGCTGTCCGAAGTGGCTCCGCATGCAGCTTCAGGGAAGCGCCTGCTCGAGTATCTGAAGGCCGCAAACAGGGAGGCAAACCCGAATCTCGAGCGCATGGCTCTGAAGCTTGCCACTGGCGCGGGCAAAACGACCGTGATCGCGATGCTCATCGCCTGGCAGACCGTCAACGCCGTTCGCCGGCCGGGCAGCAAGCATTTCACGCGCGGCTTCCTCATCGTGGCGCCAGGCTTGACCATTCGCGATCGCCTGCGCGTGCTGCAGCCGAACGACCCAGACAACTACTACGGCACTAGAGAGCTGGTTCCGCACGACCTGCTCGAGGACATGAAGAAGGCGCGGATCGTGATCACCAACTATCACGCCTTCAAGCGGCGCGAGCGTCTCGAGCTTTCTGCGGGAGGACGGGCGCTGGTGAAAGGCCGCACGGGCCCTGAGCTGCAGACGCTCGAAACCGAAGGGCAGACGCAACAGCGCGTGATGCCGGAGCTGATGGGCATGAAGCACGTGCTCGCCATCAACGACGAAGCGCACCACTGCTACCGTGAGAGGCCACCAGAGCCTGACGACGAAGCGCCGAAGGGTGAAGAGCGGAAGGAAGCGGAGAAGAACAATGAGGCGGCCCGGCTCTGGGTCTCGGGGCTCGAAGCCGTGGGCCGTACGCTGGGTCTGGCGCGAGTGATCGATCTCTCGGCTACTCCGTTCTTCCTGCGCGGCTCCGGGTACGGAGAAGGCACGCTGTTCCCTTGGACCATGAGCGACTTCTCGCTCATGGACGCCATCGAGTGCGGCATCGTGAAGCTGCCGCGCGTGCCGGTCGCCGAGAACATTCCGGGCGACGAGATGCCAGTCTACCGCAACCTTTGGGAGCATATCCGCAAGGAGATGCCCAAGAAGGGGCGCCGCGCCGGCGGCGATCTCGATCCGCTGAAGCTGCCGACCCGACTGCAGACCGCGCTCCAGGCCCTCTACGGCCACTACGAGAAGACGTTTAAGCTGTGGCAGGAAGGCGGCATCTCGATGCCGCCTTGCTTCATCATCGTCTGCCAGAACACTGCCATCTCGAAGTGGGTGTACGACTACGTCTCGGGCTTCTTCAGGAAGCAGGACGGCGAGGCGTCCGTGCTCGAACATGGCCGCCTGCCGCTGTTCCGAAACTTCGACGAAACCACAGGGAATGCGCTGCCGAGGCCGAACACGATCCTGGTCGACTCCGAGCAGCTCGAAGCTGGCGAGGCTCTCGACCCGAACTTTCGCGCGATGGCGTCAGACGAGATCGAGCGCTTCCGGCGCGAGATTGTCGAACGTACAGGCGACGCCAGGGCCGCCGAGAACATCACCGATCAGGAGTTGCTGCGAGAGGTGATGAACACCGTCGGAAAGACCGGCCAGCTCGGTGCCGGCATCCGGTGCGTGGTGTCGGTATCCATGCTCACCGAAGGGTGGGATGCCAACAACGTGACGCACATCCTGGGCATCCGTGCCTTCGGCACGCAGCTTCTCTGCGAGCAGGTCATCGGCCGGGCTCTCCGTCGCCAGTCGTACGACCTCAACGAAGACGAACGCTTCGGTGCCGAGTACGCGGACATCTTCGGCGTGCCGTTCGACTTCACCGCCAAGCCGGTTGTCGCGCCGCCGACCCCGCCAAAGGAAACAGTGCAAGTGAAGGCGGTACGGCCCGAGCGCGACCACCTTGAGATTCGGTTCCCGCGGGTGGAGGGCTACCGCGTGGAGCTCCCCACCGAGCGTCTCTCGGCGTCCTTCACGGACGACTCGGTCATGGAGCTGACGCCCGACCTCGTCGGTCCGTCCATTACGCGCAATCAGGGCATTTTCGGTGAGGCTGTGGATCTCAGCCTCAAGCACCTCGAGGACGTCCGGCCGTCCACACTGCTGTTCCATCTCACGAAGCGGCTGCTCTACACGAAGTGGCGTGACGCTGGAGAAGAACCAAAACTGCATCTGTTCGGGCAGCTCAAGCGAATCACGAAACAGTGGCTCGACACCTGTCTCGTGTGCAAGGGCGACACGTATCCAGCGCTCTTGATGTACCAAGACCTCGCCGACATGGCATGCAATCGGATCACAGGGGGCATCAATCATGGGCTCGAAGGTCAGCGGCCTATCCGCGCGCTCCTCGATCCCTACAATCCGGTTGGCTCGACAGCTTACGTGCGCTTCCCCACCTCGAAGCCCGATCGCTGGGATACGAGCAGCCCGCCGCCGAAGAACCAGGTGAACTGGGTGGTGTGCGACAGCCAGTGGGAGGCGGAGTTCTGCCGTGTGGCCGAAGCGCATCCCAAGGTCATGGCATACACGAAGAACCACAACCTCGGCCTCGAGGTGCCCTACCGCTACGGCCCAGAGGTGCGTCACTATCGTCCAGACTTTATCGCCCTCGTTGACGATGGGCGCGGACCGGAGGACCTGCTGCGGCTCGTCGTCGAGACGAAGGGTTATCGCCGGGAAAACGCCAAGGACAAGAAGATCACGATGGAGACGTACTGGGTGCCCGGCGTCAACAACCTTGGAACGTTCGGGCGGTGGGCGTTTGCCGAGCTGACCGACGTGTATCAGCTCGAGACGGACTTCGAAGCCAAGGTGGCGCAGGAGTTCAATCGAATAATCGCCGACGCTGCTCGCGAAGTCGAGAAGGTGACTTGACGTGGCCAAGCGTGCAAGAGCCCCGAAGAACGTCGACGCCATTCGCCACCCAGACGACAAGCGCCTGAACATCCCCACTGCCGAGTATCGGTCGGTCCTGGAGGCCGAGCACGTCGCGCCGAAAGAGGTGAGGTATCCGCGGAACACCGACCTCGATCCGCAGCTCGTATGGCGCGGCAAGGACTACCAGGATTGGAGCGATCTCGTCGTCCAGGCGCCGCCGGTCTACATCCAGGAGAAGGTGCATCCCAAGGCGCTCGTGGACGAGCTGCTGCGCGAGTCAAAAGCAACCAAGGCGCAGCAATCGGACGCCCAGATTGATCTCTTCGCAGACTTCAACGGCGTCGCGGAGAGTGCCGACAGGACCGACTTCTACCAGCACGATCAGAACTGGACCAACCGCATGATCCTGGGCGACTCACTCCAGGTGATGGCGAGCCTCGCCGAGCGCGAGGGACTGCGCGGCAAGGTGCAGTGCATCTACATCGACCCTCCGTACGGGATCAAGTTCAACAGCAACTTTCAGTGGTCTACCACGAGTCGTGATGTGAAGGATGGGAATGCGGCGCACATCACGCGCGAGCCAGAGCAGGTGAAGGCATTCCGAGACACGTGGCGTGACGGAATCCACAGCTACCTAACCTACCTTCGAGATCGCCTCACCGCCGCCCGCGACTTACTTGCGGACTCTGGTTCCATTTTTGTGCAGATCGGCGATGAGAATGTGCACCGGGTCCGTTCGGTCCTGGATGAGGTGTTTGGACAGGCCAATTTCGTCAGTGAGATCATCACGCAGAAGACGGGAGGATTTAGCTCATCGCGCATTCCAAACACCAATGACTACGTTCTCTGGTATGGAAAGAATTCGTCCGAGCTGAAGTTTCGGCCCTCGCTCCAAGCTGTTGAGCGCTCGGCGAGTGAAGGGCAATACCAATGGATAACAGATCGACTTGGATTTCGGCGTGGTCTAACTGCAGAGGAACAGCGTGGTGAGGTCGAAGTGCCTGTCGGTACCGTTCTCTATCAGCCCACCTCACTGACATCCCAGGGCGCATCCTCAATCGCAGGTCGCCATGTATTCCGAGGACGAAGTTATATCATCCCGATAAATCAACACTGGAAAACGACAGTCGCAGGTCTGGTGCGGCTCGGCAGGTGCGGGCGAATCCATGAGGCCAGCAACAGCCTGCGATACGTGAGACTGGCAGATGACTATCCAGTCCGCCTGCGGACGAATACCTGGACGGACACGGCAACCGGGAACTTCACCGATGAAAAGATATACGTAGTCCAAACGAGCGCGAAAGCCATCGAACGCTGTCTCCTCATGGCAACGGACCCCGGTGATCTGGTGCTTGATCCGACCTGTGGCTCTGGCACAACGGCCTACATCGCTGAGCAATGGGGCCGACGCTGGATCACCATCGACACCTCACGCGTCGCCCTTGCACTGGCCCGTTCCCGCATCATGGGCGTGCGCTATCCGTATTACATCCTCGCCGACTCGCCCGAAGGTCTCAGCAAGGAAGCCGAAGTCAGTGGACGGGTCTTCGTCGACAAGCCGACACACGGCAGCGTGCGCCACGGCTTCGTCTACGAGCGTGTTCCGCACGTCACGCTGAAATCGATCGCCAACAACACTGAGATCGACGTCATCTGGGAAGAGCATCAACCCAAAGTGCAAGGTGCGCTGGACAAGTTGAATGCGGCCCTACGCGGCCACGCTACGCCATTGCGGATCTCCAACGGTGGACGCGAGGGCAAGGACGTTCGCTTCGATCCGCCGGACGACGCGCAGTTCACGCTGCCCGGCGGTGAGGTCGTGTCGGCGTCGGCCCTGGTTGAGTGGGAGGTCCCGCGCGAAGCGCCCGCGGACTGGCCGCAGGCTGCGCGACAACCGCTGGCGAACTTCTGGGAGGCACGCATAGCGCGTCAGAAGGCGATCGATGCGTCGATCGCGGCGAAGGCGGAGTCCGAGCTCCTCTACGACAGGCCCTATCCAGACTCGAAGACCGTTCGTGTCGCTGGCCCGTTCACCGTCGAGAGCCTGAGCCCGCGTCGCACGCTCGGCGTCGACGAGGCCGACGAGCTGATCGATCCGCTACAGGTCGGAGAGAGCGGACCTCCGTATGGACAGACGTTCGAGCAGATGATCCTCGAGAACCTCCGCACGGCTGGCGTCCAGCAGGCACACAAGGAAGACCGCATCAGCTTCACGTCCCTGACGCCGTGGCCGGGTGAGATGGTGTGCGCGGAGGGACGCTATCACGAGGGCGATGTCGAAAAGCGAGCGGCGATCTTTATCGGCCCGGAGTTCGGTACCGTGAGCCGTCCAGACCTCGTGCGTGCCGCCCGCGAGGCGGGAGACGCCAGCTTCGACGTCCTCATCGCCTGTGCTTTCAACTACGAAGCGCATGCCACCGAGTTCCACAAGCTCGGACGCATCCCGGTGCTCAAGGCCCGCATGAACGCCGACCTGCACATGGGTGGCGAGCTCAAGGCCACCAGCACGGGGAACCTGTTCGTCGTCTTCGGCGAGCCAGACATCGACATCCTGCATGTGGACGATGGACGTCTGCGAGTGCACGTGAGAGGCGTCGACGTGTTCGATCCAAGTACTGGTCAGGTCCGTAGCGATGGCTCCGACGGCATCGCCTGCTGGTTCATCGACACCGACTACAACGAAGAGAGCTTCTTCGTCCGCCATGCGTACTTCCTGGGCCAGAACGATCCCTACGGTGCGCTCAGGACAACGCTCAAGGCAGAGATCGACGCCGATGCATGGGCGACACTCAACAGTGACATCTCACGGCCGTTCCCCATGCCGGCGAGCGGGCGCATTGCCGTCAAGGTGATAAATCACCTCGGCGACGAGGTGATGAAGGTGTTTCGCATCGAGTGATGCCCACGGAGACTGCTTGCGGATCTGCGCTGACGATGGCATCGTCGTCGTGGGCTGGTGTGTTCGAATTGATACCGATATGGCTCCTTTTGCCAACCCCGGCGGGCCTGAGCTCGTGTTCGGTTTGGTCGGTGCGACCGGTTCGAGCCTGTCCTCGGTGACCAGCGCCTTGGTGAAGTCGCTGCGCATCGTTGCCTATACCTCTGCGCCCGAGACAATTCGACTGGCCAATCTCCTCCACGCATTCCCGCGATGGCAGAACCTTCCCGACTTCCCGGAGGACGTGCGACTCAATGCACATATGGATGCCGGAAATGAGTTCCGCAAGCTGACGGGACGCAGCGATGCCATGGCTGTTCTGGCCATTGCCGCAATCCAGGACCATCGCGACCAACGAACTGGATCGCAGAATGTGCCCGCACCACGCCAAGCCTTCGTGTTGAGGTCGTTCAAGCACCCGGCCGAGGTGGAAACGCTCCAACGTGTGTACCGGCATCAATTCTATCTGGTGGGTGCCTACGCCTCGCGACACGATCGGGTTGACAACCTGGCGGCACGTATTGGCCAATCGCATCACGATGCGTTGCC
>WHTT01000151.1 GCA_009377605.1 Luteitalea sp. | reverse complement strand
TGGATCGATCGCGCCGCCGACATGGGAGCACCGACGATCCGGATCTTCGCCGGCTCCCTTCAAGACGGCACGAGCGAAGCGCAAGCGCGCCAGTGGTGCCTCGATGCCATTCGCGAGTGTTGCGACTATGCCGGATCGAAGGGCATCATCCTCGCCCTCGAGAACCACGGCGGCATCGTGTCGACGGCAGAGCAACTGGTGTCGATCGTCCGTGAGATCGACTCCGAATGGTTCGGTGTCACCTGGGACAGCGGTAACTTCCGCAGCGGCGATCCGTACGCCGAGCTGGCCATGGCGGCACCGTACGCTGTTACGGCGCAGGTCAAGACCAGGATCAGCTCGCCCGAGGGGTCGCAGCCGGCCGATCTGCCGCGGATCGTCAAGATCCTCCAGGACGTCAACTATCGCGGCTGGCTTGCGTTGGAATACTCAGGTGACGAGGAGCCGAAGGTCGCCGTGCCGAAGTATCTCGAGGAGCTCCGGCGTCTCACTGCACCCGCACCTCATGTTTCGAGCGCGGCTGAGTGAGACGCTTTCAGAAAGGATCCGTGCCTCATGGCTCGCTGGTCACCGATTGTCGTGCTGCTCGTGGCGGGGCTCGCGGCGGTGTCGTGTCAAACGCCCGACGGCAATGGCTCTCAGGGCACCCAGGCTGCATCGGCGAGCCAGGGCTCCCCGCCTGCTGGTCAAGATGACGAGCCCCAAGGGTGGTCAGGCGCCGCGCCTCCTCCAGACGCACCTCTCGAGCCCAGGGCACCTGAGACGGTCGGAGAGGGTGAGGTGTGGACCCCACCGATGCCAACGACGGAGTCGATTGCGCCGCCGGCTGGTTGGGTGACCAGTGGGCCCGACGTCCCCTCGATGCCGGTCACCTTGATGCGGCTGCCGAGAACCAACATCACGCGCGCGAAGTTTCCCGCGATCGATTTCCATGTGCATGCGCGCGGCCTCACGACCACGGAAGCCTACAAGAGCTTGATCGAGCTCATGGACACGATCGGGATGGGCGCTATCGTCAATCTCAACGGCGGTACCGGTAAGGAGCTCGATGTCGCCCTGGAGGCGGGCGAGCCGTACAGGGATCGGGTGGCCAACTTCATCACGTTCAGCGCAGAGGGCATCAACGAGGCTGGCTGGTCAGAGCGATTCGCTGCCGAGATGGAGCGCGCCTTCAAGGCCGGAGCCATGGGCATGAAGGTGTCCAAGGTGCTCGGGCAGGTCGCCAAGAATCCGGATGGCACCTTCATCCAGGCCGACGACCCCCGCCTCGATCCCATCTGGGAGATGGCCGCCAAGTACGACAAGCCGGTGATGATTCACACGAGCGACTCGATCGGTCGCTTCTATCCGATCGGCCCGAAGAACGAGCGCTATGAAGCCGGCTTGTGGCGGCGGCCTGGTGACGCCTCGGGGAGTCTCTACAGCGACGGTCCGCCTCACGAGGTGATCGAGAAGGCGCGTGAGAACATGCACAAGAAGCATCCGAAGACGCGCTTCGTGAGCGCCCATATGGCAATGCTCTACTACGACCCCGAGAAGCTCGCCGCGTTTCTCGACACCTACCCCAATGCTGACGTCGAGATGTCCGCGACGTTCCAGGACCTCGGTCGTGCGCCCCGCCTGTGGCGTGAGTTCATCATCAAGTACCAAGACCGCATCCTGATGGGCTCCGACGGCAATCCCAATCGTCTGCCGGACGAGTTCTGGATCCCCCACTGGCGATATCTGGAGACCTACGACGAGTACTTCTACCACCCGGCGCAGATCCGCACGCCCGGAGGCTCGCCCGGGCACGGCCGCTGGAACATCTCGGGCATCGGGCTGCCGGACGACGTGCTGCGCAAGGTGTACTACGAGAACGCGCTCCGGCATCTCCCATCTCTGCGGAAGTCCATCGAGACGCAGCTCGCCCAGCGTCGGGCCTCCGCGGGAGCAGTCGCTCGTCGGTAACGGGATCACCATCATGACCATGCGTCTGGCGCCCTGGGGGCTCGTCCTGATTCTGGTGTCCGGCTGCTCTTCATCTCCAACGCCGGCGGAGAGCAACGACTCTTCCTCGCCGGAGTACCCGGGCTTCAAGCCCACGCCCGAGCAGACCGCCATGCCCAAGAGCCTGCTCGTAGTGAAGCGCACGCCGATCGAGAAGGCCAAGTACCCAGTGATCGACTTCCACCTCCACGCGAGGAGCCTGCAGACACCGGAAGACTACGAAAAGATGATCGTCGACATGGATCGGGTGGGTCTCGGCGCCGTGCTCAACATGGACGGTGGGATGTACGAGACGCTGGACAAGAACATGAAGGTGGGCGAGCCCTATAAGGACCGGATCGTTCACTTCGCCCGACCCGTGTGGGAGGGGATCAACGAGCCCGGATGGTCGGAGAAGACCGCCGCGGAGCTGGAGCGCGCCTTTCGAGCGGGGGCGCAGGGGCTCAAGATTAACAAGGTGCTGGGCCTAGAGCTGAAGAATTCGGACGGCACCTATATTCAGTGCGACGACCCCCGCATGGACCCGATCTGGGCCATGTGCGCCACGTACAAGAAGCCGGTGATGATCCATGTCAGCGACCCGATCGCGCGCTGGGATCCTATTGGTCCCGACAACGAGCGCTACGAAGCCGGCCAATGGCGCAGCGATCCTTCCGGCAACTATTACGGGACAGGCCAGCCTCACTACACCGAGATCTGGAAGCACGAAGAGAACATGCTGGCAAAGCACCCCGACACGCGCTTCGTGCTCGGCCATGTCGGCAACATGGTGGAGGATCTGGAGCGGGTGGGAAATCTTCTCGACCGCTTTCCCAACGCCGACGTGGAGCTCTCCGCGCGGTTTCAGGATCTCGGCCGGCAGCCCTATACTGCCCGCAAATGGCTGATCAAGTACCAGGACCGCGTCCTGTTTGGCAGCGATGGCAGCCCGGGACGGAAGGCCGAGCCGTTCTGGACACCCCACTGGCGCTTCTGTGAGACCGATGACGAGTACTTCGATCATCCGGCGCAGATGCTGTCGCCACTTGGCGCTCCCCTGCAGGGCCGCTGGCGTATCCACGGCGTGTTCCTTCCCGACAACGTGCTTCGGAAGATCTACTACGAGAACGCCTTGCGATATCTTCCGTCGCTGCGAGCGTCGATCGAGAGACAACTGGCCGCCTGGGGTCCGTAGCTGCTGGACCGACCTCTGTCGCAGGTCCTTGCTGTGCTCCGACCAACGCCACCCGGCCCCTTACACGCACGAAGACGCTCGTCTTCTGGAGGTAACTCGACACTCATGCGGATCGAAATCTTCGAGAATGGCTCGGATCTCGGACAGGCAGCCGCGGCTCTTGCGGCAGAGACGATCGTGGAGGCGGTCGCCGCCCGCGGTTGCGCCCGCGTCGTCGCCGCGACGGGCACGTCGCAGCTTGCGTTCCTCGAAGCGCTCACGGCCAAGACGGATCTGCCGTGGTCACGTGTCGAGCTCTTCCATCTGGACGAGTACATCGGCCTCCCGGTCACGCACCCGGCGAGCTTCGGGAGGTATCTGCTGGAGCGCTTGATTCGCCCAACGGGCATCGAGGCCTATCACTTGCTCGACGGCGAAGCCAACGCGGACCTGGTGTGCGACGACGTGGGTCGCGCGGTAAGCGCGGCGCCCATCGACGTCGCCTTCGTGGGCATTGGCGAGAACGGGCACCTTGCCTTCAACGACCCGCCTGCCGACTTCCACACCGAGCGGCCTTACTTCATCGTCGATCTCGACGACGCGTGCCGGCGACAACAGGTCCGGGAGGGCTGGTTCGCGGCGCTGGAGGAAGTTCCGCGGCGTGCGATGTCGATGTCGATTCGGCAGATTCTCAAGGCGCGCCGGATCCTGTGCATCGTGTGCGACGAGCGCAAGGCCGCGGCTGTCCGCGCGTGTCTGAGCGACGGTATCAGCCCCATGGCGCCGGCCTCCATCTTGCGCACGCACCCCGACACGACGCTGTTTGCCGATCGATCGGCCACCTCGTTGCTCGACCCCGCCCTGATTGCGCGCGGCGAGCTGTAGACCTCCATGCCTTCTCGGTATCGCAAGCTCAGGATAGCGCTGGGGGCGATCGGCCCCGGGCTCTTTCTCATCGGCTACAACATTGGCACGGGCAGCATCGTCACGATGGCCACGTCGGGGGCGGCCTTCGGCATGTCGCTCTTCTGGACCGTTGCCCTCTCTTGCGTCTTCACCTACGTGCTGATGGTCGCGTATGGGCAGGTCACCCTCGTGACGGGCCAAACCGCGCTGGCGAACTTCCGGTCGGCGTTCCCCCGGTTCCGCATCGGCGATCTGCTGGGGCTGTACATCATGACGGCCCTGATCATCGGAGAGATCCTGTCGTTGATAGGGATCATGGGCATTGTCAGCGAGCTCCTACAGGAGGGGTCGCGACTATTAGTAGGGGGCCGTGGCTACAGCACGTTGTCGATCACCGTGGTGCTGGTAGCTCTGCTCTATGCCCTGCTTTGGTACGGCCGCTACAAGCTGTTCGAGAAGCTGCTGACGGTCATCGTGATCTTCATGGCGTTCTCGTTCATCGTGGTCTTCATCCTGGTCAGACCGAACCTCGGCGTCATCTTGCAGGGGCTGGTCCCACGGATTCCGAGCGGGCCGGGCGCGCTGCACCTGATTGCCGCGATGGCCGGCACGACGGTGTCGGCGGCCGTCTTCCTGATACGCAGTACCGTGGTCGCCGAGAAGGGGTGGACGGTGGACAACCTCGCCCAGGAGAAGCGGGACGCCTTCGTCTCCGCCAGCATGATGTTGTTCCTGAGCGGGATCATCATGGCGGTCTCGGCCGGCACGCTGTTCGTGATGGGTCTGCGACTGGAGAACACGGTGGAGCTGATTCAGCTCTTCGAGCCTCTTGGTGGGGAGGTCGCCGCATTCATCCTGATCCTGGGTATAAGCGCGGCCGGCTTCTCCACCGCCTTTCCAATCGTGCTCATCGCTCCCTGGCTCATCGCCGACTTCACTGGGCGGCCACGAGATATGCGCTCGCCGCTCTTCCGGATCCTCATCTTCGTCGCGGTGCTGTTTGCCTTCGCCATGCAGTTCCTGGACGAGCGTCCTCCCGCGGTCATGGTGTTCTCGCAGGCGTTCCAGGCCCTCATTCTCCCAGCCGTGGTGATCCCCATCCTGATCCTGATCAACCGCAGGGATGTCATGAGGAGCTATACGGCGGATTCGCGGTTGAACGCCGGGCTCGTGGCGGCCTTCCTCTTTTCCCTGATGACCGCCTACTTCGCGGTGGCCGAGCTGCGCTAGCCGGGCTCGAGACCAGGTCGAAGCGGCCCCATCTGCGTCGACGCTATTTGACGTCATAATCTAGTTTTGACATCACTGTTGGATGCCGGTAGACTCGGTCTATGTCCCGAAAGGCGTTCACACTGAGGATCGACGAAGCGACACACGGGGCTCTCGAGAACCTCAGCCGTATTTTGCGGAGGCCGATGAACCAGTTGGTTCACGACGCCTTGGCGGTTTACCTTGACCGCCGCACCCGCGACGTGGAGCGTGATCTGGAAGCCAAACTGGCTAGCCTCCAGGCGTATAGCCGGCGCGACCCAGACTTCGAGGACGCCATCGCGAGGTTTGCGGAGGCCGAAGCCCGTCTCGACGATACGGTCGAGGGTGAATCGGTGACCACCACCGGTCCGATCCGGCGCGAGATCCGACGACTGCTGAATGCCTGATTGGGATGCGGACAGTCCCCGGCTGCAGCAGAATCTCAGGTCCGTGCTGCGCCGGATCCGCGACTCCGCACGCGCCCGTGAGCTCCCCACCGTCGAAGCGGCACGGAGCTGGCACGCGGAGATGTTGACTGGTCTCGATCTACCCGGCATGCGATACGCGGGCGCGTTCAGGGGCGAAGCCGGCTTGGAACACGCTGAGGTACGAGTTGGTCGACATCTTGGTGTCCGCGCGGCGGACGTCGGTGCCACGCTGACAGCATTTGAACGGGTGCTGCACAGCGCGGTCACGCGGCTGGATGAGCTCGTGCCACGGGACGCAGCACTGGACGCGGACAGGATTGCGGCGGTTCTCGAGCTGTGCGCATGGGCACACGCGGAATGGATCCGGATCCATCCGTTTGTCAACGGCAACGGCCGCACGGCGCGCCTCTGGGCCAACGGTCTTGCCATGCGCTATGGGTTGCCGCCCTTCGTGCGCCTGAGGCCGCGCCCGGACGACGACGATTACGGCGCGGCCGGCGAGCAAGCCATGCTCGGCAACTGGGGGCTCACGGCCGCTGTGTTTCGCCGGATGTTGCTGCGCTTCCTCGATGAAGCGAGCCAGGACACGTGATGCTCGCTCAATCGACTTACGGCACTGCTTGGCGTCCTGAACCAGGGCGCCGACATTCAGGCGTGATGCTCTCTCAGACGAAAACAGATAGGAGGAGAACATGTCAATGGTAGTCGACGCGACGTTGATGGAGATGGATCAAGAGGCGGTGGCGACCCGACGCCTGTTGGAGCGCGTGCCTGAAGACAAGCTCAATTGGAAGCCTCACCCGAAGTCATTCTCGCTGGGACAGATCGCCCTGCATGTGGCGCAGGTTCAGGGTGCGGTCTGTGCTATAGCGACGCAGGACGTATTCCAGGTCCCTGAGTTCAAGCAGAAAGAGGCGGAAACCCGTACCGAAATCCTCGAGACATTCGAGCGGAGTCTCTCGACGGTGCGAGATCTGCTCACGCGCCTGGATGACCAGCGACTGATGGGCACGTGGACGCTCGAAGACCACGGCGAGGTGCTCATGACCGTGCCGCGCGTCGGGCTGCTCAGGAGTCTCATGCTGAATCACTTCTATCATCACCGCGGGCAGCTCGTGGTCTATCTGCGCATGTTGAACGTGCCCATTCCCTCGATCTATGGACCCACGGCCGATGAGAACCCCTTCGCCAGACGAACGGCTGCGACACCCTCGTCGCACGCGACGGCATGATCGGAACGAGGCGCGGGCGGACTGCTTCTAACCTTGGCTGCTCAAAAGGGGGACCCGCGGTCCGCTCGCCTCGTCGGCGGGTCACACCCGTTCGACAACCAGAGAGATGCCCTGTCCCACGCCGATGCACATCGTGCACAACGCATATCGGCCACGCATGTGACGGAGCTGGTACATCGCAGTTGCGACGAGGCGCGCACCGCTCGCCCCCAACGGATGGCCGATGGCGATGGCGCCTCCATTCGGATTCACGTGCTCGGCGTCATCGGACAACCCCAATTGTCGTGTGACGGCAAGCGCTTGCGCGGCGAACGCTTCGTTGAGCTCGACGATGTCGATGTCCGTCAGGGTCAGGCCGAGTCGTGCGAGCAGCTTGCGGGTGGCTGGCACCGGGCCGATACCCATGATTCTCGGAGACACGCCCGCAGTGGCCGCACCGAGGACGCGCACTTTGGGGTCCAAGCCGTACCGATGCACTGCGGCTTCGCTGGCTAGGAGCAACGCGCAACTGCCGTCGTTGATGCCAGATGAATTGCCGGCAGTCACAGAGCCCTCGGGCCTGACGATCCCCTCGAGCCTGGCCAGGGCTTCCAGCGACGTGTCTGGTCGGGGATGTTCGTCTTGGCCCACGATCCGGCGTTTATCCTTGTCCTCTGGCACCGTCACGGGTGTGATCTCGTCGGCAAACGCACCAGCCCGGTGAGCCGCGGCCCATCGCTGCTGACTGCGAAGCGCGAAGGTGTCTTGATCGCGGCGGGCGATGCCAAACTGGGCCACGAGGTTCTCCGCTGTCTCGGCCATCGAATCGACGCCGTAGCGTGCCTTCAACGCCTGGTTGACGAAGCGCCATCCCATCGTCGTGTCCTCGAGCTTGGGCGCGCGAGAAAACGGCGCCGCTGTCTTGCCGAGCACGAATGGCGCGCGCGTCATGCTTTCGACCCCGCCCGCCACGACGAGCTCCGCTTCGCCGCACCGAATGCTGCGAGCCGCGAGCGCGACGGCATCCATGCCGGAGCCGCACAGTCGATTGATCGTCGTGGCGGAGACGACCTCGGGCAAACCGGCGAGCAGCACCGCCATGCGTGCGACGTTCCGGTTGTCTTCACCGGCCTGATTCGCGCAGCCGATGAACACATCGTCGACAGCTTCCCAATCGACCGGTGCATTGCGCGCCGTGAGCGCGCGAATCGCAATGGCCGCCAGATCATCCGTCCGCACAGCCGCCAATGCGCCGCCGTAGCGACCGAAAGGCGTGCGAACACCGTCACAGATGAACACCGCGCGAGTCATGCGGATGGCTCCTCTCGAGACCCCTTTCCCGCGGCGTGCGACCGCCGGGGACGCCTGGCCGACGGACGGAGGCCTCAGCCTCCACGCGCGAAGATAGAATGTGTATTGTGAAGACTCGGCCTTCGAAGGCACTCGTATAGGAGTGATGGTGCGAACACATCGTGTGATGAGACCCGGCCCATTGGCGACGAGCGCAATCGCGGCGCTGGTCGTGATTCTAACGATGATATCCGCGGCGGCGGGCCCGCTGGAGCGGGGTCCCCAGGCCGGCAGCCGGCCTGGGGTGAAGGAGGACCTCGCTCAGCGGCGCGCGCGCGTCATGAAACAGCTCGATGCGAGCACGATGATGATCCTCTGGAGCGCCCCGACGCAGGTCTACTCGCACGACGTGGACTACGAGTATCGGCAGGACAGCGACCTCCTGTACTTTACCAGCATCGAACAGGAGGGCACGATGCTGGTGCTGATGCCCGGCAACCGCACGAAGAAATCCGCTTCCTCAACGCCACCTTCGTGGATGTGCAGCCCATCGTCTGGGCGTTGCGCCAGGTGAAGACACCA
>WHTT01000150.1 GCA_009377605.1 Luteitalea sp. | reverse complement strand
CAGGCCCCTTTTTCGGGGACTGACGCCGCTGAAAAAGGGGCCTGTCCCCGTTTCCGGCGAGTGGTATGAGCTGACCCGCCACTTCTTTCAGTCGCATTTCGATCTCGGGTTCTTGTCGGACGTGGGTGCAGACGGCCTCAAACGCGTCGTCGCGGCGGCACTCGCAGCGCCAATGGCGTTCGGCTTGGTGCTCGCGCACGTGTATTTCATCAGGTATCTTGCGCTCTCCGGCCAGTCTACGCCTGAGCCATATCGCTTGGCGCTTCTTGCCGACGAAACGTTCATCATCGCGCTGCCCATGGTCATCCTGGCATTCGCGACGGGTGCTCATCAGCCGCTCCGTTTTCCCGAGCGAGACGGACTATCGCGTGCTGATGGCGCTGCCGATCTCGCGACGAGCCATCTTCGGCGCCAAGGTCGCCGCGCTGGCGTTGTTCCTTGGCCTGTTCATCGCTGCGGCCAACCTGTCCATTGGTCCACTCTTCGTCTTGGTCTCGCACGGACGCTGGTCCGCAGATCCCTTACTGGCCCGAATCGTCGCACACGTCGTCGCCGGCGCAGCGGCGTCACTCTTCTCGGCAACGTCGGTGATCGCCCTGGTCGGCCTGGTCACACTGTGCGTGCCGCGCGCTCGTGCCCAGCTTGCCGTGGGACTGCTCCAGACGGGCCTTCTGTGCGGCCTCGTGGTCGCGCTACCGCTAGTCTTCCAGCTTCCCAAGCATGCCGCGTCGTTCGCGCTGGAGCCGTGGCGACTGTACGCGCTTCCGCCCGCCTGGTTTTTCGTGGTCGAGCAAGCGCTGCTCGGCGAAATGGAGCCGCCATTGGTCAGCCTGGCGCAGCTTGGCGGGCTCGTGTTCTTGGTCGCGGGACTCTGTGTCGTTGGCTGCTATGCCGTTTGCTATCGGCGCTTCGAGCAGATCCTCTTCAGACCGCAGCCGCGCGGCTCCCGGCAGGCCAGCCCGCGTCCACGCCGCCAGACGATCGCCTGGCAAAGCCAACCGGCCCGAACTGCAGTCGCTCACTTCACCTCGCGGACTCTGAGACGCAGCGCGCTCCACCGCGGCGTCTTCATGGGAGTCACGGCGTGCGGCATCGGTCTTGTCGTCATCCACGTCTCGGGCGCCGGCATGGTCGACTGGCTGGGCGCCGGGAGTGAGCCAACTCATCGTCTCCAAGTGGCGATGGCGTATGCACCGTTCGTGCTGATGTTCGCAATGGTCATGGCACTTCGGGCATCACTCCTGCTACCACTCGAGCAGCGCGCAAACTGGATATTTCGGATCACGGAGTTGGATTCAACACGGCCGCGGCAGCTTGCCTCGGTCGAGCGCGCGTTTCTCTCGATCGGCATTCTGGTGCCGCTGCTCGCTCTCCTACCGCTACATTGGCGCTGGCTCGGAAGCGAAGCGCTCGTCTCCCTCACGGTTGCAGCTCTCTATGGCTCCGGTCTCGTCGAGCTGGTCCTGGCAGACTGGAGGCGTCTCCCGTTTACCTGCACATACATCCCCGGAAAGCGATTCTTCGCGCACACGGTCGTGATTGTCGTGTCGATCTACGTGATCTTCGTGAATCTCGGCGCCGCGCTGCTGGGCGCCAGTCTGGCGGATCGGCGGCTGGCCATCGTCATCGGCGCCTTTCTGCTCGCTGTCGTCGGCTCGCTTCGCTGGCATCGTCTGAGGACCTGGGGCAAGATCCCGCTATCGTTCGAGGATGAGCTACCGGACGCACCTATTCGATTGTTGGCAACGGATTGAATCTGGTCGCCCTGCGTTGCGCGTAGGCGATTCCAATACAGCACCGCCGGGCACTATTCTCGAATGTGGTCAATTTCGACAATAGTGAAGTATGTTGTTTTCGTGACCGCAAACCTCCTGTTGACGATCATCGACCAGGCCTACGACCGCCAGTCCTGGCATGGAACCAACCTGCGCGGCTCGCTGCGACGGGTGTCGATGAAAGAGGCCCGCTGGCGGCCAGGCCGCAATCGCCACAACATTTGGGAGACCGTCGTTCATTGTGCGTACTGGAAGTACGCGGTTCGGCGGAGACTGACCGGCGAGAAGCGGGGCTCGTTTCCTCTCAAGGGCTCGAACTGGTTCCAACGCCCCGAAGAGGGCACGGATGCCGCATGGCGAGCGGACATCCAACTGCTCGACGAGACGCATCGGAGTCTGCGGTCGGTGATCGAGACACTCGACCCAGGCCACATTGAACGGGCGGCACCTGGCGGCAAGACCAACCCTCTGACGCTCATCACCGGCATGGCAGCGCACGATCTGTACCACGCGGGACAGATTCAGCTGTTGAAGCGCCTCGCCAAGAAGGAACAGTAGCGACACACGACCGAGCGCGCCGACGAGCCGAGCGTGATGTTTACGCCCTCTTCTCGTCGATCGACGCTTGGTGAAAATGGAGCGGGTCTCGCAGGTTTTGCAGTTCCCGATAGTAGTAGAGGGCGGTTGGCCGTTTGCGCGCGAACTTCAGCTTCTTGAGAAACGCGATCTCCTCCGCGGTCGCATCGCCACTCAGAGTGCGATCTTGCAGGAAGGCCTTGAGCCCGGGTTCTTCCTCGACGGGCGGCGCGCTTTCCCGTTCCACGAACTCGAACTTCTTGGCCTCTCCGGGAGCCAGACGACGGTTCAGGACGACCTCGATGGCGAACGTGGCGAGGTCGATGTCCCACGATTCAATCAGCGGGTCGAGAAACGCGACGCAGTTTTCGTCCGAGACATTGAAGATGTCCGTCTCCAGGAACTCGAGCACGTCGACGCGCAGCTGTTCGTAGCTGCGTTCGCTGAGTCGAGCCACGAGACGGAGCCAGGTCTCGTCTTCCAGCTCCTCTCTCGCCACATGCTTCACGACGTCGAGCAACTTCTGGGTGACCAGGCGCTCGAGCGCGCCAAATGGCTCCCTCTCGAACATCGTGCGGATGGGCTTCTCCTTGCCTGGCGCGCATTTACAGAGAATCGCCTCGCGCACTTCCCTGAACAGGGGCGCGGGCGGATCCGCCAACTTGCTCTTCAAGGCGTCGGTCCGCTGGAGGGCCGCCAGCGTGGCGAGTCTTCCTGCGGGAAACCTCAAGAACGTCTCCATCCTCTCGTAAATATCGGTCCGCTCGGGTGCAGGAGGCAGCTTTTTCCCTGTCAACAATTGGGAAATGTACGACTCTGTCACCTGCGCGGCTGCGGCCAGCCCCCTCTGCTCGGTCCCTAGTTCTTTGAGCCGCTGCCGAATGAGGAGCGGAACATCCACGGAACGTCCTCCACTTGAATTAACTGAATTTGATTAATCGCATCGGCCACAAGCCATTGTCGCCGATTCAGCTTGACATGTGAAGTTAATAAACCTACTCTGGTTAACAAGATTGCGGACAAACCCTCAATCTCCAGATTACCTAAACTAACTTCGGTTATCTGCTCCCGTTGACCCTGCAACCTAGGAGGTTGACATGTTCGCTCGTAGTGTGTCTTTCCATCTCAAGCCAGGTCGCGCGACAGAGTTCACCGATCTCCTCAACAAGAACGTCATTCCCGTCCTTCGGGACCAGAAGGGCTTCCAGGACGAGATCGCCCTCGTTGCCCCAGACGGGGCCGAAGCAATTGGCATCAGCGTGTGGGATCTGAAGGAGCACGCGGACACATACGCCCGCGGTGCGTATCCGAATGTGCTCAAGTCGCTGGAGGCGGTCGTGGAGGGCACGCCTCAGGTGCAAACGTATGAGGTGTCTGCCTCGACCTTCCACAAGATCGTGCGCGCGACCGCCTGAAGCGACGTCGGGCGCGGGCGGGCACCTGGCCGTCCGCGCCTGGCCCCGTGCGGAACCAAGAAGAGAGAGAAGTAACCAGCATGTCGAACCTATTCAGCCGCAAGACGATCATGCTCGTGTGGCTCGTCGTCGTGCTCGGACTGTTCGCGGCGCTCGAGGCGCCAATGTCGTTTACCACCGGCGTGCTGCTATTCGCAGTGTGGGGCACGGTTCCGGCGCTCATGCTCATCATCTGGCAGAAATCCTCTCCCAGGATGGCCGAGGCGCTGAATCCGTCTGAGAGCCCATCCGAGCTTGAACGATGACTTAGTCACCTATTCGAGCCGGAGACGCGGGAACAGACCGCAACCGAGCCACAGGAGAACCAAAGTTTGTTCGAGCAACAACGTCACCTCGAAGGAGGAGCATCATGAGTACTGCTCGCATTCTCACAATGTCCGTCGTTTGGGTCCTGATTTCGACACCGTCGATCTCCGCCCAAGATCTGTCCAGCTACCGGGGATATCAACTAGGTACCAGCTTGGGCGCCGTCGCGGAGCAGGCCGGCCTCACGCCTGAGGGGCAAGTGCTCCATCAGCGTCCGCAACTGATTCAAGAGTTGATGTGGCTGCCGCCACGCGCCCTCAGCTCTTCGCCGCAACAAGAGTCAGTGAGGAAGGTTGTCTTCACCTTCTACAACGGCCAGCTCTTTCGAATGGTGGTCAGCTATGACCGAGATCGAACCCAAGGGCTGACGAATGTAGATCTGGTCGAGGCTCTTTCGACCACGTACGGCGTCGCAACGCTGCCCCCGCCTGAGGTCGCGTCCTCGTCGTTCCAGGTCTCTGACCACAACGACAAGGTCGTGGCGCGTTGGGAAGACCCGCAATACTCACTCACCCTCTTCCGATCCTCCTACCCGTCCGCGTTTGGGCTGCTGGTGTCGTCAAAGCCACTGGATGCTCTGGCACAAACCGCAACGGTCGAAGCGATCCGGCTCGATGAAGAAGAGGCTCCCCAACGAGAGAGCGCCCGTCAACAGAAGCAAGCCGAAGAGAACCGCGCCAAGTTGGACAAGGCCAGGGGCGTGAACAAGCTGACCTTTCGGCCCTGAGCACAGGGCGAGATGGCGACCGCATGGTCGCACTATTTCGGCAGGGCGTGAAGTGCGCCGCAACCAGAACGTCGAGAGTGGCAGGGAGAGTAATGTCATGGCAAAGCAGATTGTGTACGGTGAACAGGCGCGGCAGGCGGTCCTACGGGGCATCAATCAGTTGGCTGACGCGGTGAAGGTGACACTTGGCCCCAAGGGCCGCAACGTCGTCCTTGCCAAGACGTTCGGATCGCCGACGATTACCAAGGACGGCGTGACCGTCGCCAAGGAAATCGACCTCAAGGACCCGCTCGAGAACATGGGCGCGCAGATGGCCCGCGAGGTCGCGAGCAAGACCTCCGACAGCGCCGGTGATGGCACCACAACCGCGACGGTGCTCGCGCAGGCCATCTATCGCGAGGGCGCGAAGAACGTGGTTGCCGGTGCAAACCCGATGGAGGTCAAGCGCGGCATCGACCGGGCGGTCGAGGTGATCATCGCAGAGCTCGAGAAGATGTCGAAGCCGGTCAGCGGCAACATGGTGGTCCAGGTTGGCGCCATCTCGGCGAATAACGACGAGCCCATCGGCACGATCATCGCCGAGGCCATGGACAAGGTCGGTAAGGACGGCGTGATCACCGTCGAAGAGGCCAAAACGATGGAGACGTCGCTCGAGATCGTGGAGGGGATGCAGTTCGATCGCGGGTATCTGTCGCCGTATCTGGTGACCGATCCCGAGCGGATGGAAGTCGTCCTCGAGGATCCATACATTCTCATCCACGAAAAGAAGATTTCGAGCCTCAAGGATCTCCTGCCGGTGCTCGAGCGCGTCGCGCAGAGTGGCGCACCGTTGCTGGTCATCGCCGAGGACATGGAGGGCGAGGCGCTGGCGACGCTCGTCGTGAACAAGCTGCGCGGGACACTGAAGGTCGCGGCCGTCAAGGCGCCCGGCTTCGGCGATCGGCGCAAGGCCTTGCTCGAGGACATCGCAGTCCTCACCAACGGCCAAGCGCTCACCGAAGACCTTGGCGTCAAGCTCGCGAACCTGAAGCTCGAGGATCTCGGCAGGGCGAAGAAGGTCACGATCGACAAGGACAACACGACGATCATCGAGGGCGCTGGCACGAAGAAGGCGATCGAGGGCCGCATCAAGCAGATCCGGACGCAGATCGAGGACACGACATCCGACTACGATCGCGAGAAACTGCAGGAGCGGCTCGCGAAGCTCGTCGGGGGCGTTGCCGTGATCAAGGTCGGCGCGGCGACCGAGACGGAGATGAAGGAGAAGAAGGCGCGCATCGAGGATGCGATGCACGCCACGAAGGCGGCCGTCGAAGAGGGCATCGTCGCCGGCGGCGGTGTCGCGCTGCTCCGCGCATCGAAGGCGCTCGTCGGGCTCGAGCTCAGCGGTGATCAGCGAATCGGCGTCAACATCGTCGCCCGCGCCATCGAAGAGCCCCTGCGCTGGATCGCCAACAACGCCGGCCAGGAAGGCTCCATCGTGGTCTCGAAGGTCAGGGAGATGGGACCCGAGGAAGGATTCAACGCGCTGAACGACACCTATGAGAACCTGGTGCACGCCGGCGTCATCGACCCGACCAAGGTCGTACGGTCGGCGCTCCAGAACGCGGCATCGATCGCCTCCCTCCTGCTCACGACGGAGGCACTCGTGTCAGAGATTCCGGACAAGAATGGAGCGCCAGCCTCCAGTGCGGGGGGAATGGGCGGCATGTACTAACGGAACGTTCCACACCAGGGATTCCGGACCCGCGCTCGCCTGGCTGCTGTCGTCGACAAGAGATACAAAGAGGACAGGAACGCGCTTGCTCGACGATCTTCGATCTGGAAGGGATGAGACGATCATGACGACGCCCCCTGCGACCGGCGAGCGGCCCGGGCGGAACGAACCCTGTCACTGCGGCTCCGGCCGCAAGTACAAGCAGTGCTGTCTCGACAGAGACGAGGCGGAGGAGCGCGCCGCCCGAGCCAAAGCCACGGAGGAGCCTCGGCCCTCGGCCGAGGCGACCCCGGCGCCCCGACGGCCGCCGAAGCCCCAGACAGACCAGCCTTGGAAGAAAGCCTCGACGCGCGGCTTCTTCCAACGTGTACGGACGCCGCGGAAGGTCGGCGGAGGCTGAGAGCATCCGGAGAGGCTCAACCACCGCCTCCGCGTAGCTCTGGCGGGTTGATGACCACTTGGACCTTGGGATCCTCCACGTTGTCGAGGGTCACCATCATCACGCCCGTATCGACAACTTCAGCCACCGCCTCCCCTTCGAGGTGTGCGACCATCGTCTTCACGCTGAGATACCCCATCTGCACGGGATTCTGGACCACGAAGCCGTGAATCTCGCCGCGCTGGAGCGGCTCGATGAATGCGGAGCTGTAGTCGAAGCCGACGAAGGTGATCTTGCCGACCCGGCCAAGATCTTGAAGCGCGAGCAGCATGCCGGCCGTTGACGATTCGTTCGGGGTGAAGATCCCGTCGAGCCGGTTGGCCAGCCGATTCAACAGATTCTCCGACGCGCGCTTCGCGGTGTCGCGCGTTGCCCCCGCGTACTGGTCCGACGAGATGAGCTCGACTTTCGGATACGTGGCGGCGAGCTCCTCAACGAAGCCGCGCTCCCTCTCCTCGGTGGCGGCCGAGCCTTCCTGGTATCGCAGCATCAACACTGTGCCGCGCCCTTCGAGCAGCTCGCCCATTCGCCTTGCGGCTAACCGGCCTCCCTCTTCGTTGTCCGTCGCGACGAAGCTCACCGTCGGGTTCGGCGCTTCGAGCGCCGAGTCGAAGATGACGGTCGGAATGCCGGCGCGCGCGGCCTCTTCGACCGGCCGGCGCAGCGCGCGGCTATCCAGCGGCGCGAGCACGATGCCGTCGATGCCCTGGCTGACGAAGCCCTCGACCACTTGAAGCTGTTGCTCGCGGTCATCTTCTCGAAGCGGTCCTTTCCAGATCACCTCGACCCGCCTCTCGGCGTTGGTGAGCTCCGCCGCGGCCTTGAGCGCCCCGCTATGGACCCGTTTCCAGTGCTCGTGCGTGGCTCCCTTTGGAATCACCGCAAGCGTGATCGTCTCCTGGCCTCGACTCGCTCCTCCCGAACAACCGGCCGCGAGCAGCAACAGCACCAGCCAAGCGCCAATTGAGATCCTCTGCATCGGTTACACCTCCTCGCACGTCGCGTCGTCACCTTGTGCTAGGGCCTCGCGCCAGTAGCGCCGCCACCGCGTCCAGCTCGTCGGCGTTGATCGCATGGCCCATCCGCGGGTAGATGCGCTCGTCAACGGCGCCTTGAAGCTCACGAAAGACGCGAGACGACTCGTGGACTCGCTCTACCGGAATGTGCGGATCGACGTCGCTGCAGCCAAGGAACACGGGCGCACCGCCGACCGATCCGGAGTAACGCCGGGGCGGGCCCGGCGGGCCGATCAATCCTCCGCTGAGCCCGACGATGGCGGCGTACCGTTGCGGACGACGGGCGGCGAACTCGAGCGCCAGGCAAGCGCCCTGCGAGAACCCGAGCAGCGCGATCCGCTCGGGGGGCACCTGCTGCGCCTCCAAGTCACCCAGGAGGCCATAGAGCACGCGCAACGCTGAAGAGAGGTCGGGCTCATTGTCCGCCAGCGGTGCGAGAAAGGACAAGGGGTACCACGTCGATCCAGCCGCCTGCGGCGCGAGGTACGCGGTGTCCTTCACGTCGAGCTCTCGCGCCAGCGCCAGCATGTCGGCTGCCGAGCCTCCGCGGCCGTGGACGAGCACGACCGCGAGCCGGGCTGCCGACGGATCTGGTCCCTGCCGTAGAACGGGCTGGCCGTGATGTGGATCTTGGATGTTCATAGGGTTGCAAACGACGCGCTCTCGGATTTAACCGGAATCGCTCGCATAGAGCAAGGTAAGATGAGTTCGAGCGATTGGGCTCGACCGCGGCTTGGAGCGTTTGCCGCGCCTGCCCGAATGGAGACAACACGCATGAGTGCGCGGCAATGCTCGCACATCCAGGCCATCGAGACGGTCAAGCAGCCGGAGGAGCTCGTGTGTGGGGAGTGCGTCAAGACCGGCGACCGTTGGCTGCATCTTCGCATCTGCCAGAGCTGCGGCGTGACGCTGTGCTGCGATTCGTCGCCGAATCGTCACGCGAGCGGCCACGCCCGGGGCAGCCAGCATCCCGTGATTGCCTCTGCCCAGCCCGGCGAGCGCTGGTTGTATTGCTTCCAGGATGACGCGTTGGCGGAATACTAGTGGGCTGTATCAGGCATTTGTGAAGTGGCTGGCGGAGCGCGGCGCCCGGC
>WHTT01000149.1 GCA_009377605.1 Luteitalea sp. | reverse complement strand
TCATCAGCTCGAGGGCCTTGGTGCTCTGGCCGTCGGTCATTGACAGCATGGCCGCCAGCTCCTGTTCCATGACCGAAACCGCCTGCGCATCGACGGGATACATGTGGTCCATCTGATGCGTGTCCGGCGATGCGCCTTCGCCGCCCTGCATCGCGCGAATCGCGGCGAGCGCCCGCGATGCCTCCTCACGCTTACCGTGATTCAGCGCGCTCAATCCCGCAGCGAGGTGGTGCGCCGCAAGGCTCAGCCGGTCCGGTGCCGACACCCTCGTCGACGACTCGTAAGGCTCGCCTGTCTCGAGCGCGTACATCGCGCGCATCTGCACGAGATGGAAGCGCGTCAGCGGTGTGTTCCGCTCGGCCGCCAGGCGCTCCATCGTCTCCAGCACCTTGCGCGCATCGGCGAATCGGCCCTGCTGCAGGTACGCGTATTGACGCCACCAGAGCGCATGGTAGCCTCCGGACTCCATCTCTTGGCCCGTACGTTCGGCGCTTTGCTTCGACGCCTCGAACGCCTCTTCGTTCGATTGCGCGGCTTCATCCCACATACCCACGGCGAAGAAGATATGGGAAGGCATGTGCCGTGCGTGAGACGCCTCCGGCGCGACCTTCGCGTACACACGTGCGGCGCGCAATCCGAGCGGAGCGTGAACCGGGTCGTCGTAGCAGTGGATGGCGTAGTGGAGGGCCCCAGGGTGCTCTGGGTTGCTGGTCAGAATCTCTTCGGCGATGGCGGCAGCGCGCATGAAGGTGGGAACGTCCCGCCCGGCGTGGGATGTGCCGAGCAGGCTGAGAGCGAAGAACGCAGCTGCTTCGTTGTCGTCTGGATAGCGCTCGTGGAGGCGCCGCATGGCGGCAGCGTACTTCACGTCACGGTCTTCCTTCTTGCCGTCCCCGTAGAGGATCTCGACCGCATTCAAGTATGCCGCCTCCCGTGGTGTGGGCGCCTTCGCGCGCCTCGCCTCGGGCGTCGGGCCGAGCCGCTCGAGCACGGCTCGCGCGGAGGCGATGTCCTGCGCGAACCACAAGGGCTCGTTGTCGGTCATCGCCTCGCCCCAGTACGCCATGACGAACGCGGGAGCGGCGCGTTGCGCCGTGCGGAACGCATCCCGTGCCTCGCGATACTGAAAGCTATGCAGAAGACCCACGCCGCGCAGGAAGCGCTGCTGTGCCCGGCCGGACTCCGACGTGGGAAAATCGATGCGGCCGAGACCGAGCTCCTGCGATTGTCCGGCAGAGAAGCCAGTGAGGACGGCTAACGCGATGGCGGTTGCAATCGTTCGAAACACCGTGGCCACGATTCTAACCTCGAGGTGCGCGCGGTGATCGACCTCGATCAGCCGAAACCGACTGAAGTCGGTAGTGGCGCGCGTTGACCGCGTGGGCGGTGGCTGCCGAATTGCCGGTGCAGCTTGGGGAGGTCCCGACGCCATCGAGCGCGTGGACGTGCAGATCGACGGCCAGCCGTGGCGGAGCGCGGCGCTCGCGCGCCGGGGAGATCCGCACGCCTGGTCGCTCTGGACCTTCGAGTGGACCGATGCCACGCCGGGCACGCATACGGTTGTGTCGCGCGCGACCAACTCGCGCGGCCGGATCCAGCCGGAGCGCTCGGCGCTCATCAGCGCGCGTGAGGACAACTCGCAGTGGCCCCGGAAGGTCGCCGTCGCTCAAGGCTTCAGGAAGTGATTCAGCCAATCGAACGCGCGTGACACCGCCTCGGGTGTCGGCGTGTGCCCCGCGCGGTGATTGAGGTAGCCCACGTGCTCCGGCTTGCCAACCAGGCGGTACGCAGCCCGTGCGGCGTTGATGTAATGCCAGCTCTCGTCGGTGTCGTACTCGTCGCCGCCGACGAGTAGAAACGGCCGTGGCGCGATGAGCGCGATCAGCTCGTGTTGATCGGTGCCGGGGGGCAGGGCGGTGACCTTCTCACCGAGGTACCAGTAGTCTTCGTAGTTGGAGAACGTCAGCCCGATGCCCGGCTCCGATGACACGGCCGCACGGATGCGAGGCTCGAAGGCCGCCGCATACAGCGCCATCTTGCCTCCGAGCGAGTGACCGATGATCCCAATGCGATCGGCATCCGCATCGGGCAGTGTCTCGATGTACTCGACGAGGCGCCGCGCATCCGCGACCCATTTGCCCAGCCCGGTCGTGCCGGGATCGCGCAGGGCGAGATTGGCGACTGCCTCGCTGTACGACTCACCGTAGCTCTCGCCGAACCAGCGGACAGCGACGGCGAGATAGCCGTGCTGCGCTGCGGTGTACGCGTACGCATTGACACCTCGATCTGGATCGAAGCGGCGGCCGCCGAGATCCGCGGCCGCGGGTGTGTCGACGTCGTAGAACGGAACGATCATCACGGGCCAGGGCCGGTGGTCGCGGTGGCTGGGTCGCAGCACATAGATCTTTTCCGAGGCGCCCGGCTCCATTTCAAGGTCGATCATTTGTCCGACGAAGTTGCGCTGCGTGAGCTCGCGCAAGACGCGGGCGGCGGGCTTGCCGGTCCGCCGTTTGGGGATTCCGAGCAGCGCTTCCCACTTCGCCCGGATTTCTCCGGCGCGCTCCTGCCACGCTTCGACGGAGGTCCCCTTGGGTGCGAGTGGCGAGAGCGAGCCGATGGATCCCTCGAACGCGGGCGGCGGATCGTCGTACGGCTCCAAGAAGGTGGGGGACTGCGGCTGGCGCCGTTCGGTCGTGTCGAGGCTGCGCGCTACGCGGAAGCCGGTGTATCGACTTCGCGAATCGGCGCGCATCGAGGAGCGGTAGTCGCGTGACCAGCGCGACGTCGTGGTGACAAAGGATCCGCCGCGAATCACGCGCGCTGGTCCCCACGCTGGACCGACCGGATCACGCACCGCATCAGGGCTGGCGACGGCCCCGTAGTGGTCGCCGCACCACTCCCAGACGTTTCCGCGCAGATCGCAGACGCCGTGGGCGTTCCGCGTCCGCGAGCAGACCGGCATCGTGCCTTTCTCGAGCGCGTCATGCAGGATGCGGAGGCTCTTCGTGCTCGTGTCGCCGACGTTGGCGACCTCGTCCAGCGCGGTTGCCGCCGGCGGCGGTCCTGCAGCGACCATCCATTCGGCTTCGGTCGGGAGTCGATACCCCGAGCACGGCTCGGGCCGACGTCCCGTCGCCATGTCGTAGCACGGCGTGAGCCCTTCTTTCGCGCTGCGCAAGTTGCAGAAGCGAATGGCGTCCCACCAGGAGACGTTCTCGACCGGGCGGCTGCTGCCCTTGGACACCGAAGGGTTCTCGCCGGTCATGGCTTCGTACTCACGTTGGGTTACCTCGGTGGCGCCCAGCAGGAACTCGCTCACCGATACGCGCAGCTCAAGGGTCGTGATGCGATCCGAGACGTCATAGGACGCGGCCGGGATGCGGACCAGATCTCGTGCAGGTGTGCCGTGGGCGGCGATTGCCGCCGCGGGGCGCCGGCCGGATTGTGAAGCGGGAAAATCGATGCGTCCGAGCTCAGGCTGCTGTGGACACACGCTGCGCGAGCCGACCAAGCACAATGTCACGAGACCGAGAGCAATCGTTCGAAGCACCTTTCCGCGGATTCTACCCGAGTTGAGACCGGCTTGCCGCTTTCTTCGATCCTGCGTGTGACGCGCGGCGTGATGCAGAGCGCCTGGCCGTCGGCCGATGCGGTTCCAACAAGCTGATGAGGTCGTACCGTACCCAGGCCTCCGCGCTTCCGACCCGGTGGATGGCCCAGGCGATCAGCGACCCACCCGCCATAGCGTCCACGGAATCGCGCGCCGCCCGCGCGAGCGCCAGCATGGGCACGCGCTTCGAGCCAAGCGCCGAACGAGCGCGGCGGCCGAGAGGCCAACTTCGGCGCCGACCTCGGCGAGCGTGAACTTGGCGGGTCCACGCCGCGAAGTGATTCGGCCCGCCGCTTCCAGGATCCCGGCGTCATCGATGGTTCTGGGGCGCGGCGCCATGCTTGACAAATAGTAAACCGGCGTTTACTTTCAGCGGAAACGCAACGGCCGTTAACTAATGAGGAGGACCCCATGGCCGGAGTGCACATGAGCGGCGCGGAGCGGGTGTCGGAGCTGGAGCGTTACCGCCGCACGCTGCTCCGGATGTGGCACCCCCAGCGCCCAAACGTGCGACCGCCATCATAAAAGTACTTGACGTGATTTTCGACGCACGCGCGCTCTGGGACGGAGTGTCACGAGAACGGCCGTTTGCCGGCGCCACGTTAACCGTGAAACAGCGTTCGCTGGTCAGGTCGACTGAAAAGACGGATCGGCGCGTTTGCGTGCGCTGTCGAGCCATTCTGCGCCTCGAAAATCGCCTTCGTATAATGGGACATGGCGACTCTCATTTCCTCGTACAATCGACTCTCCGATCAGAGTCTCCTCCGCGAGGTCGGCCGCCTCGCTGCTTGTGAACGTGACGCCACCGTGCACCTCGTCGCCTCCCTCGCTGCGCTCGATCAGCGCCACCTCTATCTCCCCGAGGGCTACGGATCGTTGTTCGGCTACTGCACGCAGGTTCTCCAGCTGTCGGAATCCGCGACCTATAAGCGCATCGCGGCGGCGCGCGCCGCGCAGCGGTTCCCAGTGATCCTCGAACGGCTCGCCGCGGGCGATGTGACGCTCACGACCATTCGCTTGTTGGCCCCACATCTGACGGAGGCGAACCATATCGCGCTCTTGGCCGAGGTGCGGCATCGTAGCACGCGCGAGGTCGAGCAGATTGTGGCGCGGCTGCAACCTCGCCCCGATGTGCCGAGCACGGTGCGTAAGCTCCCAACGCCGCCGGCCGTCAGCCAGACGGCCTCACCACCGCTCCAGTCGACCACGCCAGATCAGCCAGCGGTCGCGCCGACCCCGGCGGCGACGCGCGACGACGTACCACCCTCCTGCGCACCGCCTGTCAGCAACGCTGCCGCCACGTGTCACGAGCCCGTGTGTGCTCCGCCGCCAGACCGACCACACACCAACGTGACGCCGCTCGCACCGGCCCGTTACAAAGTCTCGTTCACGATCGGCGCCGAAACCTACGGGAAGCTCCGCGAGGCCCAACACCTGTTGCGGCACGTCATTCCCAGTGGCGATGTGGGGGCGCTGTTTGATCGGGCGCTCACGCTTGTGTTGCGCGACGCCGCCAAGACGAAGTACGCGGCCACCGAGCAGCCGCGCGTGAACCGCCCGTCGAGCCTTCGACAGGCACAAGAGCGCCCCGAGCGGGGTCGCACAACCGCACCGAAGACGCGGTCACGGCACATCTCTGCCGAGGTTAAGCGCCGCGTGTGGGCCCGCGACCACGGCGAGTGCGCCTTCGTGAGCGCGAGTGGCAAGCGCTGCGCCGAACGCGGCTTCCTCGAATATCACCATCTCGTGCCTTACGCGGCGGGCGGGGACGCGTCCGTTGAGAACATCTCGTTGCGCTGCAGACGCCACAATGTCCATGAGGCCGAACAGGTGGCCGGGCCGTGGCAGCCGTCATCGGTTCGAGAAGAGCGTCCCGGCTACGGTGGCGAGGGAGTGGCGCCCCGCGAGAGGCCAGCTCGCGTTCACGTGCGCCACGTGTTCGCGGTTGGTGAGGCGGTCTGTCGGCACGCGAGCCATGCGGCAACTGGCCGCGCGGCCAGTTCGTGGAGGCCGCCACCCACGGCCGCGCCGTTAGCCGCCGTCAAAACCGGCTGACCGAGCGATCTCGTGTCGCGGCCCTAATCGACAAGGATCTCTTCAATAACGTCTCTCATTCCACTGGGGCGATACTGGTCTTCGCGCATTCGACTAACGATAAGATCCCGAAATACAGGGTACTTGACGAGTCCGTTCATGAAACGGCGAGTGTACCGCTTCAGGATGTCGCGACCTCGAAAGGTCTGCTTCCACCGGCCTGATGCAAGATCAGCTTGAAGCATCTCCCTATGGTGGTCGACAAGCTCTCGGATCTTCACCTCTGACAACTCGGCGGCAGCCGTCGCTGTGACCCGCTCCAGCGATGACGTCACCGCGTCAACCAGTGCTCGTGTCAGATCCGGTGCCCCCGGACTAACGGCTGTCTTGATGCAGGCGACCAAGTGAGTGTTGGCGTGTCGTTCGACGTGGTACTTTACGAGACTCGGGATCGTCTCCTCGGCACACATGGCCAACTCAGCTTCGACGGTCGCATCGTCCTTATCTCTGGCTCCAACTGCAGTGGAAGACGAAAATGCCAGAGCATGGAGAGACCGTTGCGCTGACATAGCGCACCGGAGGTCCCGCTTCAACCACGCCAACTGAGAACGGCCAACGACGGACCTGTCGAGCGACAACTACGGCCGCATCACGACGCTGAATGGGCTGTTCCCGCTGCGCACGATCGTGCTCGGCGCGAGGGTGTTCTATTGATCCGACTGCCGCTTCTCGTCGCGCTTCTCGCTTGCCTGAGCGCCGCGCCGCCCGTCGCCCAGGGGTGTGGCATCGCTGCATGGAGCTCGCGGCGCTCCACGAGTGCCATACCAACGGCCTGGTGCGCCGCCGCATCGTCGGGTCGCGCGACTGTGGCCGCGCGCAGGTGCTCTATCGTCACTCGGGCCATGAAAATATGGGCAGCGTAATGGCGCGCCGCGGGATCGTTACCGTGCGTTCGGCGTCTGCCTGGCGGGCTGCAGGCATGCCTGCTCGACGCCCGAGAGCAGCCGGTCGAGGGCAGCGCGATCGAACCAATGTCCCGTCGTCATGACGCCGCGGATTTTGCGCGTGTTGACAATGTCTGACAGCGGGTTGGCGTCGAGGAGGACAAGGTCGGCGACGTGTCCCGGCTCGACGCAACCCATGGTCCTGTCGATGCCGAAGAACATCGGCGCATGACGCGTGGCGATGCGTAAGGCTTCCATTGGACGGAACCCGACGCGCCGTACGAGGATTTCGAGCTCGTCGTGCAGGCTGAAGCCTGGATACATGAAGGCGACCCCGACGTCGGTTCCCGCGAGAAACCGCACGCGCGCGTCGCGCAGCTCGCGGAGGTCGCGAAAGAAGCCCGGGAGGAGCACGCGGAACGGCCCGATCGGCTCGTCCTTCTTCTCGTCCACCTGCTCGCGCCAGTCCTCGACGAGATAGCCGCACGCGTACTTGCGGCGCGAGTCCAGCATCCCTTTCCTATCTTGTAGGCGCCTGACCGACTCGTCGTGCGGCACCAGCAGCGACTGGTCCACGTTCGCGAGCGTCGTAGACATGAACAGCCCCGCATGCGCGAGATTGGCGAATAACGCGCGCCGCTGCACCGCCGTGCGGTCGTTGAGCGGTGGATAGGCGACGAAGTGCTCAATGCTGCGCACGGCGTCTTGTCGCAGATCTTCAGGCGGCGCGAACGGATGGGCCGCGAGTGGTAGGCCCTGTCGCTTGGCGGCGTCGGCGATCGCGCGAAACGTCGACGGGTTCTGCGTCGTCCGCACCTTGATCAGATCCGCACCCGCAGCCGCCAGGCGATTGACGACTTCTCGCGCCTCGTTTGGTCCGCCGACGCTGACGCGCAGTCGATCGATCGGCTCTATCGTCTGCTGTTGCTTCATCCGCTCCACGTTCGCAGGCGACTCCAGCATCGGACCGGCGGTCTTGATACGAGGACCGACGAGCGCGCCCGCCTCGATTTGCGCGCGCCACGCCTGTACTTCCTGCAGGTCGCTCCCCATGTCACGAACTGCGGTCACGCCATTAGCGATGTACAGCGGCAAGGTGTTCAGGCCACCTTTGGTCAAGTGGACGTGGGCGTCCCACAAACCGGGAATCAGGAACTTTCGGGCCCCGTCGATTCGCCTGGCTCCGCTCGGCAGCGGCACCGACGCGGCCTGGATGGCGCGAATGTAGCCGTCCTCGACGATGACCGTCTGGCCCGCGTCGCCGGCGTCGCGGCAGGGGTTGACGACGGTGACGTTCGTGATGGCGATCGGCATAACGGGCGTGCCTTCAAGGGTCAGCGCGCCAAGCAGCGACAGCGTCATGACGACCACGGTTCGCATCATGTCAGGTCCCCGGACGGCCAAAGCGCCTCGGGCATCCGACCGATGAGTAGCGCCGTCTGCGGAGGTCGACGCTGCGGCGCGCACGAGCCGGATACGAACACGTGACTCGGCTTCGGCCAGTCCGTGTCCCGGAAATACCGCGCCAGCTCGAAGGCGATGCGCGCGCCCATGCTGTGGCCGAATAGCGCGAACGGCGCATCAAACTCGAGACGGAGCTCTTCCGCAAGCGCCGGGAGCAGCGATTCGATCGCGTCATACGGTGCCTCTCCGTACCGCGCGCCGCGTCCGGGAAGTTCCACGGGCTGTCGTGCGGCGCGCTTGTCCGCCGTGTGGCCGGAGCGCCGCCTGTGGCGACCGTGTTCGGTTGGGGGGTGTTGGGTTGGGCGTGGTCGGTTGGGGGTTGGCTAGCCGATGCCTCCGACGTGCTTGCGGCGGCCTCGCGACTGGACTTCCTCACTATGGCTGAAAGCCTGGCGGTGGTCGCCCGCGATGCCGGAAAGGAGAGCACCCACTGCGCGCCATTCTCAATGTATAGCGCACCGGGGGACTTGTGGCAAGACCCGGGTCGTGCCGCAGACTTGTCGGCCTACGGAAATGGGGGTTGTGATGATTGACGTGATCGTTGCCGGCGGTGGACCGACCGGCTTGATGCTGGCCAGCGAGTTGCGGCTGCACGGCGTACAGGCGCTCGTGCTGGAGAAGGAGGCGGAGCCGACCCGGCAGGTCCGGTCGCTCGGCCTGCACGTGCGCAGCATCGAGGTGATGGACCAGCGCGGTCTGCTGGAGCGGTTCCTCGCGCACGGCCAGCAGTACGCGCTCGGCGGTTACTTCGCCGGCATCGACAAGCCGTGGCCTGACCGGCTGGACACCGCGCATTCCTACATCCTCGGCATCCCGCAGACCATCACCGAGCGCCTGCTGGCCGAGCGCGCCACCGAGGTCGGCGCCGAGATTCGGCGCGGCTGCGAGCTGGTCGGGCTGAGCCAGGACGACCACGGCGTGACCACTGAGTTGGCCGACGGCACGCAGCTGCGTTCGCGCTACCTCGTCGGCTGCGACGGCGGCCGGAGCACGGTGCGCAAGCTGCTCGGCGTCGGCTTCCCCGGCGAGCCCGCCAGGGTCGAGACGCTGCTGGGCGAAATGGAGGTGGCCACGCCGCCGGAGACGCTGGCTGCCGTGGTGGCCGAAGTCCGCAAGACCCACAAGGGGTTCGGCGCCGGGCCCTCCGGGGACGGGATGTACCGCGTCGTCGTGCCCGCCGAGGGGGTGGCCGAGGAGCGCTCGGTCCCGCCGACCCTCGAGGAGTTCAAGCGACAGCTGCGGGTGTTCGCCGGCACCGACTTCGGCG
>WHTT01000148.1 GCA_009377605.1 Luteitalea sp. | reverse complement strand
CGGCAACATCGCGAGCATGCCCTGGAGAATCCACACGCTCGACAGCACGCCCAACGCGCCACCGGCCGTGGCGAGCACCAACCCCTCAATCATGGCCAGGCGCATGAGACGTCCGCGTGTCGCCCCAAGCGCGGCGCGGATGGCGGTCTCGCGCTCGCGCGTCGCGCCGCGGGCGAGGAGCAGGTTCGCCACGTTGACGCACGCGATCAACACGACGAAGCTGACGGCCGCCAACAGCACCCACAGGAGTGTGTGGAGCTCCGCTCCCATGATCACCCTGTTTCCCGCGTTCAGGATCGCGGTGTGTAGCGGCTCCACGCGCACGGTCCGCCCGGTATTGGAGTCCGGGAACCGACGCGCCAGATCAGCCGCAATACTGTTCATCTCCTGTTGCGCCTGTTCGATGGTCACGCCCGGCTTCAGCCGGCCATCGACGATCAGTGGGCGGAAGCGACGGTTAGCCACCTCGTCAGGCGTCAACGAGAGCGGGATCCATAGACGGGCCGGCGTGCGATCCCAAGTCCCTGGTCGGAGCACACCGATCACGGTATAGGGGATCGAATCCATGCGAATGTCACGGCCGATGATGGCAGGATCAGTGCCGAAGCGCTCGCGCCAGAGCCGATGGCTGAGTAGCACAACATACTGTTTGCCCGGCTGATCCTCATCGGCTCGGAAATCACGCCCAAGCCAGACGTCTTCACCGAGGAAGCGATGCCCGCCAGGCGTGATCTCTCGTGCGAGGACGCGTTCCGGCGCATCTGGCGTGGCGAGATTGAGAGCACGACCAGGCCGGAATGCCTCCAGATACTGGAACGACGTGGCCTGTTCCTTCCACGCCCGGTACTCAGCGGGTGACGCACGGTCTCGGCTCTCGCCCACCATCGGCGAGACCCTCACGAGCTGGTCCGGCTGCGGAAACCGCAGCGGCGCGAGGAGCGTGGCATACACGACGCTGAAGATGGCCGTGTTCGGCCCGATGCCCAACGCGAGCGTGACGATGGCCGCTAGCGAGAATCCGGGCGCCTTCATCAGCACGCGGATAGCGAATTTGACGTCGGACCACAGGGCACGCATGCGACTCCCTCCCGCACGAGAACAACCGGAGGCCGTGCAAGTACCTGGCCAAAAAGGGGAGTCCGCGGAACGTCGTCCGAGGTAGGCCCTGGAGTGCTGTAGGATGTCCGACTGCGGGACGGGTGCGTCCGACGCCGAACAGGGCTCGTCTTGCGCAAAACGTTCCAAACGCAGACTGGTCGACCGACACCACTCCGTCCCGGCCCCGAGCCGTGGATCGGTGAGGCTCAGTCCTCAGCTCACCGCCTTCTTCACGAGCGCGCCGATCCTTGCCTCCTCGGCGGCGGTCAACTCCTTCAGCGCGAAGGAGGTCGGCCACATGGCGCCTTCGTCGAGGCTCGCCTTGTCGCTGAAGCCGAACGTCGCGTACCTCGTTTTGAACTTCTGCGCGCTTTGGAAGAAGCAGACGACATCGCCGTCCTTGGCATACGCGGGCATCCCGTACCAGGTTTTCGGCGAGAGGGCTGGCGCGCTGGTTTTGATGATGGCATGGAGCCGCTCGGCCATGGCGCGATCCGGTTCCGGCATCTCGGCGATCTTCGCGAGGACGTCGCTTTCCCCGTCCGCCCCGCCCACGCGCGGGCCGCGGCGCGCGGCCGCCTTCAGCTCTTGGGCGCGCTCCCTCATCCCGGCTCGTTCCTCGTCCGTGAATCCCTTGGACGCCTTGCCGGTAGTTCTCTTGGCGGACTGCTGCGTGCCCTTCTTTGCAGGTTTCCTCTCAGCCATTGCGAAGCACCTCCGTGCGCCGAACCAGTCCCAGCCGCTTGACCTCCGGGGATGATAACGGACGAACCGTCGCGAGAACCGAGCTCGCGAGCGAGCCCCGACGTGGTCGTCGCACCCCCGCCATGAACAGGCTCGCTCGCTTGCCGTCCCGCTCGGCGTCGTCCCTGTCGCTGTGGCCGGCTAAACCGTTACCGTCATTGCTTCGCTTGCCGTAGAGGTGGTCCGCTGCCGCCGTGCTCATGCGGCGGTAGTCGTGACCAATGCCCGGGACGATTTCCAGTTTCCACTGCAGGTTGGCATCCAGCTGTTTCGCTGTCGCCTGCGCATTGGCGAAGAAATATCGCCCACGCTGCAGTCTGCCCGGTCCCTGCTGGTTGGCCTCGGGTGTTTCACGCAGATCGCCGCGGGTTTCGTTCTCGTCGTCCTTCTCGCCGAGAAAGACGACGAGGCGCGAGCGGAACGCCCGCCGGATTTCATCCGCGTTCATTCCGATGTTTTCGAGACCGTAGGGGAACGCCTCGTTGAAGTCCGGCAGCGTGTACCAGCCCGAGTTCGACGTCAGGATGCGGCTGGCTCGGTTGTCGGAGTGGAAGAGCGCAAAACGATGCAGGATCTGTCCGCCGGCAGAGTGGCCGAACATGTCGTAGGAGTCCGCTTCAAGGTCGAGGGCATGGCGCGCGGTTTCGAAAATCCGGTCAAAGTCCGCGTAGATCCAGGTGCTGCGATCCCTGTTCACGCTCAATCCCGTCGCCTCGCCGTCCACATCCGCGACCATGCCGGCGAGCGCAAGCAGCGCGACGCGATACAATAAGGCGTTACTGTGCGCCAGACGGTCCAGTCCCGCGTCATTGCCGGCCGTTTCCGCCAGATCGCCGAATTGCCAGTGCGGCGGATTGGTATCCACCTGCATCCGAAACTCGAGCGTCACCGATTCCGGCATGTTACCCAGGTTGTAGCTCCAGTATTCGGGGTAGTGCTTCTCGGAATAGCTGGGCGAGAGGATCAGCACGCCATATCGCTCCGAGGCTTCCTTCCACGCGTCCCGATAGTCGTCGCCATTCCGGCCCGCGCCGGGAACGACCATCATCACCGGCGATTCGCGCGTCAGGTTCATGGGGCGGTAGTAATGGACTTCGATGGTGCGGCTTTCACGTCCTGCGCCACCCGGAACGAGAAACGATCCCGATCCTGCGTCGATCTCCACCGGTCCGCTTTGTGCGGTTATGTTCTGTGCGGGAGCGGGCGGAGCCTCGCGGTTGCTTGCGGCGAGCGTGCTGCCTCCGGCCGGCAGCAGAGCGCAAAGAATGGTCATCAGCATTGCGGATTTCGAGTCAGGCATCTGTCGTTCCTCACAATTGCGTCGGTGGCGTCATCGGTGCAGCATAGCCGGTCCTTCCAGCGTGTGAAGTCGTTTGTCGCGAAATGTCCGGTAATGTCGTAAATCGTCCGCTTGACCGCAATGAACGAGCTACTCCAGAAGGCCATCAGAGTCTTCCCAGCGTATTTTCGTGACCTCGTTGCACTCGCGACGGGCCAAAAACGGTTCGTCTCGATGCGACTTTCAGAGGATCGTCTCTTCGAGAACGCTCTCATCTTCCTGGCGCTGAGTTATGGGCTCGCCACCATCCTGAAGAGCTCGATGTTCTACGCGATGTACCTTCTACAAGTCAGAAATGCTAGCCCTGCCACGCCTCGTCCGCGGTGGGCCCATAGATTGACGGTACCGCCACGTCCAGCAGCCGGAGGTAAACGGTCATCTGCCCGCGATGATGACTGAGATGGCTGATATGCTGCCGCACCACCGTGCCGCGTGGCAACGTGAACAGCACCGCCCCCTTCATTTTCAACGACCAAGGAACCTCGTAGTCGGAATCTTTTGCCGCGGCAATGGCGTCGCGGGAGCTGCGTACATTGTCGTCGAACATTTTGAGCAGCGTGTCCCTGCTCTCGACACTGTAGCCGCCGCCGGAGGCGAGGTCCAACTCGGTGCTGGTCAGCGTCTGCCCGATCCACCCAGGCATCCAGGCCAGGAGCTGGGCAAGGTGCGCAATGGAGAACGACTTCGGGTGCGGTTTCCAGTTCGGATTGTCATCAGGCACGCGCTCGATCAGGCGGCGCGTGGCGGCCATCTCTTTGTCGAACTCCGGCAACAGCGTGTCAGCAATCGTCATGTCGTCAACGCTCCTCAGCTCGGATTGGAGAACGTGAGGCACGAGCCTGCGGCGCGCGAGCCGCTTCACCACGCAGTGTACTGCGCCGGTACAAGAGTCGCAACGAGGGTCCCCGTCACTCACCCGTTCCGTGCGGCCGGAAGGTGAGAGCCGGGTCCCCGGCTAGAATAGCTGCTCCGACTCCGTTCAGCCCTTGTCGCTGAGCGTGCCCGTTTCGAACCCACGTGGTTCGCTCGAACCGTTGGACGAGTATACGTATGCGTGAAGTTCGCGTTAAACCGTGCACGGCGGACATGAGGGCTGCAGCCGCACAGATGCTCGCGCGCGCGTTCGTGAGCAATCCGCTGCACGTGGCGGCCTTCGGTCCAAATCAGATCGCGAAGAACGCAGCGTTCTTCCGCATCGCGCTGTCGGTCATGAAGGGCTCCAAGCTCGTGGCCCTAGACGGCTCAGAGATTCTCGGCTTGATCCACTGGGTTCAATCGGCATGGTCCAAAATTCGTGTGCCCTCAGGGTGAGGCGCGCAGCGTCCCGCTGTCTTCTTTCAGGGTGACGAGGCTATTGGTCTCGATTTCGTCCCAGGCTTCGCACTGTCCAGTCGGCCAACAGACCCTGATCTCGTCCACCGTTCTGGCCTCGCCCAGTCGGACGTGCACACGCGGATCGCTCGATGCGAGGTAGCTGCCATCGGCGCGCACGCGCTGGACCACAGGAGGCGAGCCCCGCGGGACGACTGTCACCAAAGAGCCGAGACCCTCGCGATTGCTCACCCGACCACGGAGCCTGATGGAAATCCAGTGACCGTGCGAGCTCGACCGATTGAGCAGCAGCCTCGCCGGACCATTGTTATTGGAAACAAGGAGATCGACGTCTCCATCGTTGTCCATGTCTCCTGCCGCCACGCCGCGGCTCACGCCGCGAAGATGCAGCCCGGTCCTGGTGTCGATTCGGGTGAAACGCCCGACTGATTGCTGCCGGAACAACAGATCGATCTGGTGATACGGATATCTTCGGCCTCGCAGGGCTTCCTCGATCGCCACGGCCCCATTCGCCACGAATAGATCGAGCAGCCCGTCGTCATCGTAGTCCAGCCACGCCGTGCCGAAGCCCGTGTACGGCAGGCTGTCGCCAGCCAAGCCTCGCTCGAGGGTGACATCCGCAAAATTGGCCGTTCCGTCATTCAGATAGAGGGTATTCGTCTCACCGGTGAGATTTGTCACGAAGATGTCGTCATCGCCGTCCCGGTCGAAATCTGCCGCCGCGAGGCCCATGCCGGCTTCCGGCTCCGCGTCCTGGTTGAACGCGCTACCTGAGATGAGGCCTGCCTCGCGAAACGTCCGGTCACCCTGGCTCAGCCAGAGGTGGTTCGGCGTGCCATCGTTGGCAACGTACAGATCGATTCGCTCGTCGCCGTTGAAGTCTCCTGTCACCACGCCGAGGCCAGCGCCTGCAGCTCCTGCGATGCCCGCTTCACGGGACACATCCGTAAATCGTCCATGACCATCGTTGCGAAAGAGCCGATCAGGTTGCGGCTCGTACACGGCGGGATTGCAGTAGTCTCGCTCTCCCACCGCGTCGCGGCAAGACTTGTTACCTCGTAGGGTGAAATCGACATAGTTGACTACGAAGAGGTCCAGATCTCCATCGCGATCGTAGTCGAGAAAGGCTGCGCTGGTACCCCACCGTTGGTCATCAACGCCGGCTTGCGCGGTGACGTCGGTGAACGTTCCGTCCGTACTATTGCGATACAGCGCATTTGAACCGAGGCGCGTCACATAGAGATCGGGATACCCATCATTGTCGTAATCGCCGACGGCCACGCCCATCTCGAACGCCGTGCCCCTGAGCCCTGCTCCTTCAGTCACGTCGGTAAAGTGGAGAGACCCGTTCTCGAGTTCATTTCGAAACAGACGTCCGCCAGGGAAGCGGCATGGCTCAGGAAAGAGGAGGGGCTTGGCTGTCGCGTCCAACCTGACTCCCTGAAGCAGGTACGCGTCCAGGTCGCCGTCGTTGTCATAGTCGAAGAGCGCGACGCCAGAGCCCATGATCTCCGGAAGATAGAAGTCTCCGGTCGCGCCGGTGCAGTGATCGAAGCGTAGTCCTACGCGGGCGGCTACATCCTGGAACACCTGCGTCGGCTCCGAGCGAGCGGCGGTTTCAGGCAGAACCCACGCGGTCGCCATCAGTACCGCCGCAAGAGGATGAATCGGTCTCACGGGTGCTTCGAGCGCTCCTTCTCTGCAGCGCTCAGCTCCTCCCTGATCTGGCGGGCAAGCGTGTGCTGTCCTCGTGAGACGGCCACCTCCGCCGCTTGGCGGGCGTACGAGATGGCCTTCTCGAGGAGACCGACCTGTGCACACGCATCTGCCAGCGTGTGCAAAAGGCGTGGTGCGTAGTCGTCTGCGTCGTCGATGCTGCCCTCCAGGAGCGCGATGACTTCGTGCACCTCGCGTCGCCGCATCAGCACGCGCGCCAGATTGTATTGAGCCTCCCGGTAGCCCGGCCTCTGCTCGAGCGCGAGCCGGAAGTGCTTGGCAGCCAGCTCCAGATGTCCTTCCTGGACCTCGACGTACCCAATGTTGTTGTGCGCCTCAGCGTAGAGGGGATTGATCTCGAGCGCCTGTCGCAACGCCTCGTGCGCCCGGCGGCGGCGCCCCTGGCGGCTCAAGACGATGCCGTAGTTGTAGTGGGCTTCAGCCGAATCCGGGTGCAGGGCGATGGCTTTCTCGTAGTGTTCGGTGGCCCTGTCCCAATCGCGCAGGCCGATGTACGCGGACAGCAGATTGACGTGTGCCTGAACGTAGTCCGGCTGAATCCTCAGGGCATGGTGATAGGCTGCGATGGCCTGCTCGATCTCCCCATCTTGCTGGTGGACGAGCCCTCGTTCCAGGTGGGCGCGGGCGCCGGAGCGCAGCGAGATCACCTCCTGCAGCAAAGGATCGTCGGCGGTGGGCGCGGGCGCACGTGCCGAGCGATACGAGGCCAGCTGCCGCTCGGCTTTCGCCGTGTCTCCAAGCGTGGTGTAGAGCCGCGCCAAGGCGTAGTGCGCGGCACCGAAGTCACGCGAAGCCTCGCATGCCCTGAGATAGCTCTGCTCGGCCATGCGGAGGTTTCCGGCCGCGAGGTGAGCACGGCCCAATCCGTAATGCAGCAGGGCTGAATCGCCATGCGCCTCCGCGGCCTGCTCGTACAGATCTAGGCTGGCCTGCACGTGGCCAAGGGCCAACAGCGCTTCCGCCAGCTTGAGTTGCGCCGGAAAGTAGTCGCGTCGTCTGTCGAGAGCCGCTCGAAGCGAGTGCGCTGCGTGCTCCATCTCTCCTCGTTCCGCCCGGACGGTACCAAGCAGATAGTGCCAGCGAAAGGCCTTGGGCTGGAGAAGGGTCGCGCGTTGGTAGGCGCGGGTGGCGGATTCGAGCTGCTGGTGCGCTTGCAGCACCATCCCCAGGCGCCCGTTGACCTCTCCATCCCGTGGCCTTCTGCGCGCCTGTTCGTACGCGGCGCTCACCGTTTCGCGGATCGCTGGCTCGAAGCGCTCCGGGCGCAGCTCCGGTAGCGGCGGGAGCCGTTCTGCACGCGGGTCTTGAACGCCCGCAGCCAGCGGCAGGAGCAGAAGCCACGCGACGGGCATACGCATTCCCACGCGAGCGGAGGCTCAATTGGTCGTGGTCTCGGTCCAGGACAGAATCTGGCCGTCCTTCAACAGTCGCTTCTGCAATGCGTCTGTGTCAATCCGCTGCACGGCCTCATCTTCATCGATGGCATGCGCGGCAATCGTTGCCGCCGACTGCCCCAACACCATGAAGACCGGTTCCATCCGGATGGACCCAAAGGCGATATGACTTGCGGAGAGGCTCACCGGCACTACGAGGTTGCGACATTCATCCGCTTTCGGCACGATCGAGGCCAACGCAATCGGATAGGGAGGAAATCCTCCCACCTGAACATCCCCTTCGTTCAGCACCTTGCCGTCTTTCACGTATCTCTGGACGTTGTGTGAGTCCATCGTGTACGCCGCAAGCCCAACGCTCGTCGAAGCCACCTCCGTGCCTCTGCAGTTACGCTCGCTCATCACGTAGTCGCCGATCATGCGCCGTGCTTCCCGAATATAGAGCTGATGAGGCCACCCGCCAGTGTCGACGAACTCATCCTTGGCCAGGCCCCACCGGGCAACCTCGTTTCGAATAGCCTCGGGCACGCGCGGCTCATTGGCCAGGGCCCACATCAGGCCCATCTGGTAACGTCGGTGCGCATCGAACGATCGCTCCCTTGTCGCGTAGTCCGCTTCGGGGTAGTCATAGCTCATGCCAATGAAGTCGGACGAAAAGACTTCCTTGTTGTTGATGTCCGTCTTGCGGTTGGGCATCCGCGTATTGATCCAGGGGATACGGTCCTCGCCCGCTTCAAAGTAGCGAAACAGCAGCTCGTAGCTCTCCGACGCGTAACCGTCTGGCTTGGGAAACGGAATCTGATTCTCTGGAACATCGGTCAGGCACAGGCGAAAATTGAACGCTTGTACTCGCTTGTCCGCAGCGCCTTCCTCGCCGGGCGGGTCTGCATGGACATACGGCAGTAGGCCACTGGTGGGGTCCCCGGAAACGACATACGGATCGACGGGGAATCGAAATTGATGCGAGACAGCGCTCTCGGTCTGCACACCGTTGAGTGTTTCATTGTACGTCGAGTTGGCCTCGCGCCCGACAAAATGGGAAACGCCTGCGCCGGCCAGCAGGTCGCCTTCATATGTAGTATCAATGAAGATCCGGCCGCTGTAGGTCTTGCCGCCTTCCATCGTAATCTGGGTAATCGCTGTTCCGTCCGTGGTCACGCCGTCTTGTAAGTCCAGCCGCTCCCCGTAAACCACCGGAACGTTGGCCTCTTCAATCATCTCTCGCAACACCGCTTCCGCCACGCGTGGCTCAAAGGTCCACATCGTGTCGTCATCTGCGCTCTGGCGCGAGCTCTCGTACTCATCTCGCGTCTGATAGACCCAGGCTTCGTCTTGGGCGTAGTAGTCGGCGATCCTCCGATAGAGCTCTCGCGCAATACCGCCAATGGCCGCCTTGTTCCCAATGTCTGTCGCGCCCAGGCCGCCGCTGGTCAGCCCGCCCAGATGTCGGCCCGGCTCGATCAACACGACGCTCTTGCCCATGCGGGCCGCCTGTATGGCGGCGGTCACGCCGGCCGAGGTGCCGCCGTACACCACGAGGTCATACTCGGCCCGGGAGGAATCGGTGGCGCCGCAAGCCAGGCCCACGGCACATGACAGCATCACGACAATAGCTCTTCTCACCTTCGAGGTCCTCCAAAGATGGCTCGTGAACTGGGCGACGGAACAGACGTCGATCACCAGGACAGCTTCAGGGCGAGCTGGATCTCGCGAGGGGCGTTGGCCTGTGCTGATACCTGACCAAAGCTTGCGTTGGTCACGCCCCCGTTTGGCAGCGCGAACTGTGGCGTGTTGAATG
>WHTT01000147.1 GCA_009377605.1 Luteitalea sp. | reverse complement strand
CGCGGCATCGGCCGGCTTCTACATCACGCTGGCCGCCGACGTCGCGGTGATGGCACCAGGAACCCACATCGGTGCGGCGCACCCGGCGACGATCGGTGGATCCCCTGGCGAGCAGAAGGAGGGCAGCCGGACCATGGAGGAAAAGGCGGCGTCAGACCTGGCCGCCTATGCGCGATCACTCGCAGAGGCTCGTGGTCGAAACGTCGCTCTCTCGGACGAGGCCGTGCGAAAGAGCCGGTCGTTCACAGAGAGCGAAGCCCTCGAGGCCAAGCCGCCGCTCATCGACTTCATCGCCGCGGATGTGAACGACGTCATCCGCCAGTTGGATGGCCGCCGTATCACACGCTTCAACGACCGCGAGGCGACGTTGCGCACAGCGGGAGCCCGCGTGGAGCACCTCGCTCCGAACTGGCGGCAGCGATTCCTCGGCGCAATCGCGCATCCCCAGATTGCGGTTCTGCTCTTCAGCCTCGGCATGCTCGGGCTCACCGTCGAGCTGTGGTACCCAGGGTCGATCGTTCCTGGGGTGGTTGGCGGGCTCTGCCTGCTGCTCGCATTCCTTGCATTCCAGGTGCTGCCAATCGACGTCACCGGCTTGCTGCTCATCGCCCTCGGACTGGGGTTGCTCGTCCTCGAGCTGAAGGTGCCGAGCTTTGGTGCGCTGGGCGTCGGTGGCGCGGTCAGCCTCATCCTGGGCTGGATCGTCATGATGGGCAACACGCCTGGCGTGACGGTCAACTTGGGCCTCATCGTGCCGGTATCACTGGCCTTTGCTGCGATCTTCGTCTTCCTCGGCCGCCTCGCGCTCGCCTCGCAGCGGCAACCCGCGGTTACGGGTACCGCCGGCATGGCGGGTGAGCGTGGCCGCGCCCTCACCGACGTCCCAGTCGGCGGCATCGGGACGGTCAGTGTGCACGGTGAATTCTGGTCTGCGACCGCCCACGAGTCGATTCCGCGCGACACTCCTGTGGAGGTTGTCGCTATCGATGGTTTGACGCTCACCATTCGCCCTATCGAACGTTCGTCTCCCGGAGGCTCCACGTCATGACCCTTTCTCCATTGGTGATAATTCTCGGGATCGTCGTACTGTACCTGCTCAACTCGCTCAAGATCCTGAACGAGTACGAGCGGGGCGTCATCTTCCGGTTGGGTAAGCTGCTGCCACAGCCCAAAGGCCCCGGGCTCATCTTTGTTTTCCGGCCCATCGACCGCATGGTGCGCGTCAGCTTGCGGACGATCGTGTTCGATGTCCCGCCGCAGGACATCATTACGCGCGACAACGTCTCGGTGAAGGTCAACGCCGTGCTCTACTTCCGGGTGATGAACCCGCAGAAGGCCATCGTCGAGGTGGAGAACTTCCACTATGCCACGTCGCAGCTCGCGCAAACCACCTTGCGGAGCATCCTCGGGCAGGCGGAGCTCGACGATTTGCTCGCTCAGCGCGAGCGGCTCAACATCGAGCTTCAACAAATCCTGGACTCTCAGACGGACCCGTGGGGCATCAAGGTCTCATCGGTCGAAGTGAAGCACGTGGACCTGCCGGCAGACATGCAGCGCGCCATGGCGCGGCAAGCGGAGGCGGAGCGGGAGAAGCGTGCGAAGATCATCCATGCAGAGGGCGAGCTGAGCGCGTCGGAGAAGCTGGCCCAGGCGGCCGCCGTGATCAATCGCGAGCCCGCCGCCATCACGCTGCGCTATTTGCAGACGCTGACAGACATCTCCGCCGAGCACAACTCGACGATCATCTTCCCGTTGCCCATCGATCTCTTGAGGATGGTTCGTGACGCCGCCGGTTCGTCGAACAGCCCGCGATAGAGACGGCAACTCAAGAGAGCACCCGTCGTCCGCGGCGTACGGAGCACGCGATACGTAGCGAGGGGTCTTCAGACCCCTCGCGTGGTCTTCCGCGGAATGCACACACCGAGAAGGATTGACCCATCGCAACCGTCGTCGGGCACCATCACGCAAGGATCACTCGTCTCGTACCAAGTCTGGGCCAGCCTCTATGTCGTCATGGTCTGGTTCTTCTTGGGTATGGAGTGGCTCTTCTTCGTCACGAAGCCGTCGTTTCTCTCCGTGGTCGATTGGACCGGCCGCATCGGCGCCCTCGCGACCGCCACTCTACCGCTGCTCATCGCCGGTCTTGCGCTGCTTGGCGCGCTCTGGCTCGTGGGACGCGCGATCGCGCCGACCATCGGCAGAAACGCCGGTCGCTGGCTTCTGCAGCTCCCGCTCGCCTTGGTGCTGCTCGCCTCACTGATGCTCCTCCTCGACAACTTCACGCACACCGTCTTCGGCTGGGGCATCCGCTCGCTCGATCGCTCGCGCCTGTGGTACGCCGGCGCGCTGCTCCTGACTGGGGGGCTCCTCTACGTGTGGACGGGCAGAGTGGCTGCTGCGCTCCACGCGAGCGCGCAGCACCGACGCCGGTGGATGAGGGTCGCCGCGGCTCTCATCTGCGCGGCCGCCGCCGCCGGCGTGGTGGAAGCGGTCTCTACCTGGAGGAGCCGCTCCATATCCGGGGCCATTGGAGCTGTGAAGGCGCGTCCGAACATACTGCTCGTTGGCCTCGACGGCGCGAACGCGAACCAGATGTCGCTCTACGGCTACCAGCGCCAGACAACGCCTTTCCTCGAGGAGCTTGCGCCACGGTCACTAGTGTTCTCCAACGCGTTCTCGAACGCAGGCAATACGGCTGGCTCGCTCACGTCCATTCTCACGGGACGTGCGCCCACGACCACGCGCGTCATCTACGCGCCCGACATCCTGCGAGGTCCGGATACGTCGCTCCACTTGCCGGCCATCTTGCGCGCCCTTCGCTATCGGACTGGCCAGTTCGCCGTGCGCCACTACGCTGCATCGGTGGACTTCAACATGCAGAACGCATTCGACGTCGTCAATAGCCAGTTCGGGTCGAATCGATTTCCGGGATCGCAGGTGATCGCGCAGACGGGACCGGGACGTTATCTCTTCGGGCAGGTCCTGGACCGAGTGCGGACGCGCGTCGAGCAGCTGGCCAATGAGGGTAAGGCGGATCCGTTCGAAGAGATCACCGAGCCCCTCTGGGTGCAATACATGGATGAGAGCCGGATGCGGCAGGTCACGCGCTTCATTCAGGAGAGCAATGAGCCGTTCTTTGCGCACGTCCACATCATGGTGTCGCACGGTCCACAGTTTGCGCCCCGGCAGCGACGATTCTCGGTAGGCATGAAGCAGACGGACGATCGGATGCGTGATTTCTATGACGACGCCATACTCGATGCGGATGAGTATCTGCGCGAGATAGTCGACCTCGTCAAGCAGCGCGACGCGTTTGACAACATGCTGCTCGTCGTCTACTCGGACCACGGTGCAGGGTTCCAAACGAATATACCGCTGCCGCTGGTCATTCGTTTGCCTGGGGGCGTGCGAAGCGGCCGCGTCGGAGTGACGGCGCAGATGATTGACATTGCGCCAACCGTGCTCGATGTCCTCGGCATCGGAGCCCCGCGCTGGATGGAGGGCACGTCGCTCGTTCGCGACGTCCCTCCCTGCCGACCAGTCTTCGGCGCGATCTCGACGACGCCCACAGTCCAGCATGGGGCAGGCATCGCGACCGACCCCGTGCCGCCGTTCTACAGCCTTGGTGTCGTCACGCTCGTTCGTGGGAACCGCTGGCGCTATCTCAAGGTGGACCGCAACCCGCCCAAGGCACTTGGTGGGCGTGTGCCACTCCTACCCGGTGCGGAAGGGTGCAAGGCGCTCGAGCCGGAGGAAGCCACGCAGATGCTCATCGAGCACTTGCGATCAAAGCGCTATGACGTGCCGGCCTCGTTTGGGTCCTAAGAGAAACGCTGAGAAACGGGGACAGCCCTCGTTTTCCGAATAACGGAAAACGAGGGCTGTCCCCGTTTTTGGATTAAAACGACACGAACTCCGTTGCCCGCAGGAACGGACTCTTGCCGGTGTTCAAGTTGACACCCACGCTCAGCGACGAGATGGTGAGCTTCAAGCGTTGGTTGGCGAGCTGCAGCGGCGTGCTCACCGGAATCGTGATGGTCTCCTGATCCATACAGAGACCGGCGCCTCGCTTCGCCTCTCCGAGCAGACGTTCGTCGCTGCCGTCGGCGTTGGTGACGGTCAAGCGCACAGGCTTGCTCAGCGTCAGCGTGAGCGAGCAGGGGATCGTCAGCTCGAAAGCTGCGGCGTCCAGGAACGTACCGGTCAGGGTGGGCTCGCTGAACCAGCTCGGCGCGCCCAAGAGATTAACGATGAGCACCTGTGGTTCCGGCTGGGCTTCATTCATGGTGAAGCCGCCATTGGTCTCTTCAACGTCCTTCCCGTGGAGGAAGAACGTCAGCGCGCGCGGTGCGACAACCTCGTAAGGACAACTGACCGTCGTGGTATGCCCCGCAGCATCGGTACCGCTGAGGGAGACGCTCTGCGTGCCGGCTTTCGTGGTGTCCGCAGCCGCAACTACGCGCGGTGCCACGGCGCCAGACAAGGCATCCTCGACTGTCGCCCCCACCTCTGCGCCGGTCTGGTTCAGCACAAACGTCGGCGGCGAGTCGCAAGTCACGGTTGGCGGAGTACGGTCGATCGGCACGGCCACGCTCGTTACAGCGCTCTCATTGCCCGCGGTGTCCTCGGCAGCCGCGTAGACCGAGTGCTTCCCATCGGCACTGAGCTCGCCGCCCGCGCCAGCAAACGCGCACTGCCGTGGGAGATCTCGGATGTCGCCCGGCACTGCCCCGGGGTCAACCACACAGCACACCTCCGCCAGACCGGAACCGTCAGGTTCATCAGCGGCGGAGACCGTCACGTGCACCGGCGAGACGTACCACTCGTTCGAGCTCGTGCCCTCTCCCGGGACGACGTCGATAGCGACTGTCGGCGCCGCGAGGTCAGCCTCGGCAAGCGCGAAGACACTAGCCGACCCTTGGTCTCTGCTCCCCACATCCGCGGCGGAGGCACCGATGACGATGGTCTTCCCACTCATAGCGACGGAGGACCCAAAGAGGTCTTCGGCCGCACCGTTCGAGGCCGTCACCTGCACGGTCTGATCGACCGGTGCCCACCCATCGGCCGGCCGCGTCAAGACGTGTGCAGCACCCTGGCTCGCGTTGTCGTCGTGCGCTGCCGCCGGCACGCCCGCCAGGATCACATCTCCGGTGGTTGCAACGGACCAGCCGAACAGGTCGTCGGCGGCACCGTCCGGTGCTGTCAGCGCTGCGGTCTCGGAAGTGTCGATCCAGCGGCCCTCCGGCCGCACGAACACATACACGGCCCCTTGGTCGTCACTCCCGCCGCTGTCGTTGAATGGTGCGGCCACGGCAACGGTGGTCCCGCTCATCGCAACGGAGTGACCGAACCAGTCCCCCTCGCCACCATTGGAGGGCGTGAGCTTCGCCATCTCCGTGAGACTGACCCAGCCGTTCAGGGGGCACTCGAAGAGATAGGCCGCGCCTTGCTGCAGGGTCTCGCCAGCGGTGACCAGCGGCGCACCGGCGATGACGTAGGTTCCCGACACGGCAACCGACCAACCGAGCCGGTCGCCGGCGGCGCCATCCGACGCCGTGAGCTTTGCGGTCTCCTGTGCGGAGGTCCAGACACCCTCGAGCGGTGCGAAGACATAGACCGCACCCTGGTATGCGTTGCCATCCAGAGCCGCGAAGGGTGCACCCACAGCCAGGAATCTCCGGGTAATGCCCACGGCACTGCCGAACGAATCGAGCGCTGCTCCGTCAGAGGCGACGAGCTTGGCGGTCTCGACGGCAGTCGTCCATCCGCTCGGCGAGCGCGTGAAGACATACGCAGCCCCCTGATCGACGCTGTCACTGACGTCGGCGAGCGGCGCCCCTACGACAATCGTGTTGCCGGAAATGGCCACGGCCGAGCCGAAGGAGTCGAGCGCCGCACCGTCCGACGCGGTGAGCACCGCGGTCTCCGTGGCGTCACGCCATCCGTCCGTGGAGCGGACGAAGACGTAGACGACGCCTTGGCCCTCGTTGTCGCCAACCCTGGCCATGGGCACGCCCACGACAACCGTGTCTCCGCTCGCCGCGACCGACCAGCCGAAGCGGTCATCGGCCTGTCCATCCGAGGCGGTCAGGATCGCCTGCTCGGCGGCAGTCAGTGAGGCCTGGTCGTCGACGGCCAGAGCCTGCGCGTCATTGTCAACGGTGGGATCTGCGTGATCTTCACCGGCGGGATCTTGGGGCGATGCAACGGCAACCATGGCGAACGCGAGGAGGTAAATCGCCACGGCAGAACGCGGTGTGACCAACGTGTGTCGGCCCTCCCATCGAGGCCGCCACGAGCCGAGCCGCCGCAGGCGGCCGGCTATAGCGCGCGCGTGTTGGAGCGTCATCACGGTCTCCCTTCCCATTTGAGAGGCCCCGCTCATGTGATCTGGGGACATCGCCTGGGCGAGCTCGCCTCTCACCGATCAACGGTTCGGTACACGGCTGCTCTGGCTTGCGCTGGGGACTCTTGTGTGCCCGACCTAACCGCCGAAGCGCGAAGGTGGAAGGTCGGGCCTACATGGGTGTGGGTCGAACGGCCGACGGATAGAATACTCTAGCAGAGTTAAAGTGACTAGTGGATTCGTGCTGGTGGCGGCAGTCGACGATCGACGATCTCCATCGGATCGGCCTCTACGTGCTTGGTCACGCTGAATTGACTCGACGGCACGATGCGAACCACGGGCACGGCACTGGTGGGTGCATTGACGACATTTGACCGCCAGACCAGCTGCCTGGGCTCCTGGCGGCGCCGCCGTGGTCTCGGCGGCCGCTGGGGTCTACGGAGATGTCTTCGCGGCGGCCTGGACGGTGAGTGTCGCAGGCTTTACCAAGCACGCTTCCGGTTGCAGATTTGACGATGTATCATCGTCGAAGAGTTGAGAGAAGTGCGACGCCGTTCGCGAGCAAGCCCTCGATGGCGACCAAAAGCGGGGGGACAGCGAAGCTAAAGGATTGGCATTCGATTTGCCTTCCATTCCAGCATGGAGGGCTTCAGAGTATGGACATGGCAGTCATGGGGCACATGGTCACTGCGGACGAACTGTTGCGAATGCCGGACGAGAACGGGTTCACCCACGAGCTCGTGTACGGGAGGGTGGTGAAGATGCCGCTTCCCGGTTGGGTACACGGATGGCTCGCGGGGCGTTTGTACGCGGTGATCTATCAGCACGTGCAGGAAAACGACCTTGGCCTCGTCTTTAGCCAAGACACCGGGGTCACGGTGACGAGCAACCCTGACACGGTTCGCGGGCCGGATGTTGGCTACGTTTCTCGCGAGCGTGCTGCAGGACCTCGCCCGTCGACGGGATACTGGCTTGGAGCGCCGGATCTGGTTGTGGAGATCAGGTCTCCCAACGATCGCTACGCCAAGCTGCGCGCCAAGGCGGAAGAATGGCTCGCACACGGCGCTCGTACGGTCTGGGTCATCGAACCGGAGCGCGTTGCTATCACGGCGCATTACGCCGACGGCACGAAGCGGCTCTTCACGGCAAACAACGTTATCTGCGACGAGAAGCTACTTCCCGGATTCCGGTATCTGGTCCGTGATCTTCTGGCATTGCCCGAATTCGAACAGCGAGCCTGAACCGCGTGGGGTCTTCCCCTCAGACCGCTAGTTTTTCTCGCGGCTCAGTCGGTTCTTGGTCTCCTCGCAGCTACAATCCGTGCTGTATTCGGTCGTGGATCTCCACCTCCATGGGGTGGTCGGTGGGCGCGCTTGCTCGATCTGATAAGCGCAGCTCGCGTACCGCTGGGCGTTCTGGAAGGAGGAACATCGGATGCGGAGACACTCGCAAGAAAATCAGTCTTCCCCCCGACCGCTGAGCATCGTCGGTTGTGCGATTCTAGCGGTCGTCCTTGGCGGTGGCAGCGCGCTCGCCCAGTCCGCCAACATTCTCATTCCCGATCGCGCCGTCCCAGACCGCTACATCGTCGTCCTGCGCGATGATGAATCTGTTCGAGCCGTAGGCGGCGTCTCTATGCTCGCGTCCACGCTAGCCGCGGAGCATAGCGCGGCGCTGACGTTCGTCTACGAACATGCTCTCACTGGATTTGCCGCAGTGATGTCGGCGGACGCCGCACAGGCGCTCGCAAAGAATCCGCGCGTCAGATACATCACGCAAGTTGGCATCGTCCAAGCCGTCGACACGCAACCCAGCCCACCCTCCTGGGGGCTCGATCGCATCGACCAGCGTGCGCTACCGCTCGACGACACCTATACGTACGCCGCCACAGGAGCGGGCGTACACGCATACGTCATCGATACCGGCGTGCGCCTTACGCACAACGACTTTGCCGGTCGAACCGGCAACGGCTACGACGCGGTCGCCGATGACAATGACCCCAGCGACTGCAATGGTCACGGCACGCACGTGGCGGGCACGATCGGCGGCAGCGCGCATGGCGTGGCCAAGGAGCTCACGATTCATGCCGTCCGGGTGCTCGACTGCAACGGCTCCGGCACCACCGATCAGGTAGTGGCAGGTATCGACTGGGTCACGGCTAACCATCAGAGCCCCGCGGTCGCCAACATGAGCCTCGGTGGAGGCGCGGATCAAGCACTCGACGAAGCTGTGCGGAATTCCATCGCGGCTGGCGTGACGTACGCCATTGCGGCCGGCAACGGCGACGCCGACGGCAACCCCATCGACGCGTGCTCGCAGTCGCCAGGCCGGGTCGCAGAGGCGATCACGGTTGGCGCTATGCAAGAGAACGATGCCGTGGCGTCGTTCTCGAACGACGGCGCCTGCCTCGACGTCTATGCTCCCGGCGTCGGCATCACATCGGCGTGGATCGAGGGCGACAACGACGTCAGCACCATCAGCGGGACATCGATGGCTGCGCCGCACGTGGCAGGTGTGGCCGCGCTGTACCTGGAACAGAGGCCTGAGGCAACGGCGCAGGCCATACATAACCTGCTGGTCGGAAGCGGCACGCCCGACGTCCTGACCGGTGTACCAGGAGACACGGCGAACATCCTGCTGCACTCGCAGCTCGACGACGGCGGTGAGCCGCCTCCACCACCGCCACCGCCCGGAAACTGCGCGGGCCTGTCCGAGCAGTACTCCGGAACGCTCGACGGAAATGGCGACAACGACATCCAGCCTGAAGGCAATTACTTCGAGGCGGGCGCGGGCACGCACGTCGGTTGTGTGGATGGCGCCGACGGGACCGACTTCGATCTGTATCTCTACAGGTGGAACGGTGATGGGTGGATGAGGGTCGCCGGTGGCGAGAGTGCGGGCTCTCACGAGGAAGTCAGGTACGAGGGCGACGCTGGCATTTACGTGTGGGAGGTCTATTCCTATCGTGGTGCAGGCAGCTATACCTTCGGGATGTCGCGGCCTTGACCACTTGAGTTGTGAGTTGTGAGTCTGACCTCGACGCGCTTCTGTGCGAAGTCTCACAACTCATGACTCACGACTCACAACCAACATCACCCTCGCGGGATGCTCTTGGGATTTGCGAT
>WHTT01000146.1 GCA_009377605.1 Luteitalea sp. | reverse complement strand
CCGGTCCAGTTGCTGGATCCGCAGGGGGCGGCCATCGAGGGCCGCGTGATCGCCACGAAGCTTCCTGCCCCGGTCGCGGCGAAGGCCGTGCGGCGCGCCGTCACGTCGGCGACCAAGAAACGCAAGCGGCCCGATCCCCGGTCGCTGGCGGCGGCGCAGTTCGTGATGGTGTTTACCACCCTGCCGGCGACGAGGCTGGCGGCGGGCGACGTCCTGGACCTCTATCGCTTTCGCTGGCAAATCGAACTGGCGTTCAAGCGCCTCAAACAACTGCTGAAACTCAGTCGCCTGCCCCACAAGGATGCGCGGGCCGCCCAAGGCTGGATTCTGGCCAAGCTGGTGGTGGCCTTGCTCCTGGAGACGCTCTATCGCACGACCCGCGCGATTTCCCCCTGGGGCTACCGCTTCCAGCAGCTCGTCTCGGTCCCGTAAGACCGAGATGGCGCCCATCCCCTCGCTGTGGCGCTGGACGACCGTGCTCGTCCACGCCCTGCGCCAGGCGCTGTGTCCGTCTCCTGGGTTGGTGCAGCTCATGGATGCCACGGCTCGTGGTGAGCTCAGTCGCGACCTTCACGATGGTCGCCGCCGTCGTACACTACAATCGGCTTCTCTTCATGGCCTTCTGAAAGACTGGATATTAGGTTAACGCATATGGGGTGAGGGGGTGAGGGGGTGACAAGGTGAGGGGGTGAGGGGGTGACAAGGTGATCGGGGTTGCGCGAACGTCCGGGGCAACGGCCGCTAATTCAGCGAGGCTTCGCACCGGCGAAGCGCAAGCCGCACCGGGCTCGCGACCTCCAACCACCGAGTTGCCACGTCACCCCGTCACCCAGTCACCTTGTCACCCCGTCACTCCCCACCCTCCATCCCGGCATCGCGGGACCTCATGGGCACGATGCCAAACGCCCTCATCTTGCGATACAGGTTACTCCGCTCGACGTGCAAGAGATCGGCGGTCCGAGAGATGTTGCCTTGCTGCTCGTCCAAGACCCGCAGGATATAGTCACGCTCGAACCGATCGCGGGCTTCGCCGAGAGGCAGCGTCCGACCGTTGACCGCGTACTCCTCGCCGCGTGCCATCGAGCCATTCTCGAGAAACGGCAGATCGTACACCTCGATCCGCTCCCCAGGCACCATGATGAGCAGCCGCTCGATGACGTTCCTCAGCTCGCGCACGTTGCCCGGCCAGGCGTAGCGGCGAAGCATCGTCAGCGCCTCTGGCGAGAACGTCCGCGGGCGGCGGCCGTGCTCACGCGCGAGCTCGGTCATGAAGTGCTCGGCGAGCAAGGGGATGTCTTCGTCGCGATCTCGCAGCGGTGGGACGAAAATGGGCACGACGTTGAGTCGAAAGTAGAGGTCGTCGCGAAAACGGCCGCTCCGAATCTCGGCCGACAACTCCTTGTTGGTCGCCGCCACGACGCGGACATCGACCCGTATGCTGGCCTGGCCGCCCACCGGATCGACCACCTGCTCCTGCAACACCCGCAGCACCTTGGCTTGTGTCTTCAGGCTCATGTCCGCGATTTCGTCGAGAAAAATCGTGCCGCCATCGGCCGCCTCGAACTTGCCGCGCCGGTCGCTGACGGCCCCCGTGAATGCCCCTTTCACGTGGCCAAACAGCTCACTCTCGATGAGCTCCTCCGGAATGGCCGCGCAGTTGACCTCGACGAAGGGGGCCTCGCGGCGCCGGCTGAGCGCGTGGATACTGCGTGCCACCAGCTCCTTGCCGGTGCCGTTCTCGCCGTACACGAGCACGCGGCCATTGGTCGGCGCCGCCATGGCGACCTGCTCTCGGAGCTGCCGCATCACGAAGCTCTCGCCGACCATCACATGCCGACGGTCCACATGGGCGCGCAGGGCGCGGTTCTCTGCCTCGAGCTGGCGCTGCCGCAGCGCGTTTCGGACGACGAGGACCGTTTTCTCGAGGGAGAGTGGCTTCTCGATGAAGTCGAACGCGCCCATTTTGATGGCGCGCACGGCCGACTCGATGCTGCCGTGACCCGAGATCATCACGACGGCGGCCTCGATGTGGCGCTCACGAAGCTGCTCGAGCGTCACCAGGCCGTCGATCCCCGGCAGCCACACGTCGAGCAGAACGACGTCGAAACGGCGCGACGCGGCTGCCTCGACGCACGCTTCGCCGGTGGCGACCATCTCGACCAGGTACCCCTCGTCGCGCAGCACGCCACGCAGCGCGGAACGCACCCCAGCCTCATCGTCCACGATCAGGATGGTCGGCTTCATTCGGGTCCTTGCACCTCAACATGGTAGCTCGATCGTGAAGCGCGCGCCGGACGGCGCGTTCTCGCCGACCTCGATGTTGCCGCCATGCTCGACGACGATCCGCCGCACAATCGCGAGGCCAAGGCCGCTGCCCCGCCGCTTGGTCGAGTAGTACGGCATGAACAGCTTGGCGCGATCGACTTCCGGAATGCCGGGGCCGTTGTCCGCGATGATGACACGCACGACAGCATGCGTCGAATCGTGCGCGGTTTCGACCGTGACGACACCCTCGGCGTCCGCCGGTCGCATCCCGTCCTGATGTGTGAGCGCGTCCACAGCGTTGTCGACGAGGTTGATCACGACACGCCTGAACTGCTCCGCATCGACACGGACCAGCGGCACCGCCTCTCCATATCGCCGGACGATCACCACGCCGTCCATGATGCCGCTGTACAACACCAGCGCATCGTCGAGGAGCGCATGCAGATCGGACGGCACCGTACGAGGCGCTGGCATTCGGGCAAACTGCGAGAACTCGTCGACCAGGGACTTGAGCGACTCCACTTCGACCGCGATCATCGACGAGCACTCCTCGACGAGCGCGCGCGTCGGCTCGGCCGCATCACCGAAGTGTCGACGGAGCCGCTCGGCGCCAAGCTGAATCGGTGTCAGTGGGTTCTTGATCTCGTGCGCAAGCCGGCGCGCCACGTCGCGCCACGCGGCCACACGCTGCGCCCGGATGAGCGGGGTCACATCGTCGAGCACCAGAATCGTTCCCGCCGCGCCGTCGGACTCGCGCAGCGGGGTCGCGGCCACCGCAAGGTGGATCTCACGGCCATCCCGCTCGAGCGCGACCTCCTGGCCGCCGCCCGCTTCCTGCTGGCGCCGCCGAAGTCGAGCGAGATCGACGAGCGGCACGAGGTCTGCTCGTCCAAACACGCCGGCGTAGGGCCGGCCGACCACGCTGGCGTCGAGTGTGAGCAATCGCGCGGCCGCACTGTTCATCGTGCTGATGATGCCGCCGCTGTCCACCGAGACCACCCCCGTGGCAATCCGCTTCAAGATGGTCTCGATGTAGCGGCGCCGTCCTTCCGCCTCCAGGCTCTTGCGCTCGAGCTCCAGGCGTGACCGCTCCAATTTTTCCCGGCTTGCCGCGAGCTCGCTCGCCATCGTGTTGAAGGCATCCACCAATGATCCGAATTCGTCGACCGTCTCCGGTTCGATCCGGTGATCGAAATGCCCCGCGCCAATCTCACGCGCGCCTGCCGCGAGCATGTTGATGGGACGAGTAATCCGCTTGGCCAGATACAACCCCATCCAGGTCGCACTGACGAGGATGAACAGCGTCATCATCAAGAAGAATGAGAGATAGACGCCTTCGAGCGGGCGTTTGAGCACGCGGAGCTGTTGATAGCCTTCGTAGGCACCAACGATGCCTCGAGCGTGGCGCGCCAGCTCGCCGGTGAGGTAATCGCTGACGACAACGACGCCAACCGGTTGAGAATCGGGCGAGGCCCTGACGAGCGACGCGGCCCGGACGAGCTCGCCGCCGCTGCGCAGCGGCTCCAGCAGGCGCGTCTCGGCGCTCCCGGCTGCGACGCGCGCCGCAAGCCGCTCGGCCGAGGCGCGCACGTGATCTCCGGGCAAGGTTGGCGCCGCCGCCTCGAACACTGACACCACCTCGGGTGGTGACGTGCGGGGAACGATTTGGTAGACCTCCACCATGCCCACCCGGCCCTGCGTCACGTCGGGCGCAACCTGCGCCCGCACGGAGGCAACGTCGCCTGCGGCAACTGCCCGGGACGACAGGACCCTCGCCAACCGCGCGGCATGTCGCCGCACCGCGGTTTGCCGCTCCTCGTAGTACTCACTGGCGATCTCGCGTGACGAGCTCAGGACTTCGTCGATAGGCGACGAGAACCAACGATTCGCGCTGTTCCGAATGAGCTCGCCACCGACGATGAGCACGAGCACGGAAGGCACGAACGTCATCCCGAGCAACACCAGCACGAGCTTGGCGCGAAAGCGCGCGAATGGCAGCGCACGGCGACGTTCGACGACCAGCTTGATGATGTTGCGCCCCAGGACGAACACCAGTGCCACGAGCATCGTCAAGTCGACGGCACACAGCGCGTAGAGGACGACCTCGGCGAGAAAGTCAGGCGTGAATTGGGCGGAGCGATCGGCGAGCCGCACCATCGCGGCGAGTGCCGCGAGCAGCAAGCCGATCGCGAGCAGGATGAGGACGGGATTGTCGCGCAGCGGCCGACGGCCGACCGCCGCGGCCCCGGCCGTCCCCTGCGGTGGTGGAGGCGATGCGGTACCGGAAAAGAGGGTCGTCACGGGTACCGACGATCGGTCAAATCACGACGCTGACAGCGACGACCGCAGCACGTAGCGAGGGGGCTTCAGCCCCCTCGCCCCCGCGGCCTGAAGGTCGCGCGCTACGGAAACACTCGAGTGAACAGCATTCGGCTCACGGCAAGAACGTGAACTTCGCACTGCCGAGTGCCGCTCCGCGGGCGAAAAACCACTCCCACGGCCAGGCGAATAGCAGGCTGGTGCGCGGTCGAGTGTGCGCGCGCACCCGCACCGAGTACTCCCCGTCACTCCTGAGCGGTCGTGTGCTGAACAGCGGTAGCCGGTTGAATGTCGTGACGCGATGCCGGACCGTCGCGGCATCCTCGGTCACGATCACCTGCTCGGTGCGACCATCCTGCATCTCGGTCACTTGGTAGCGCCGCGTCAGGTTGTCGTAGCGCACGGTCACGGCAATTGTCGCGCTCGCCACCAAACGATCGAACCAGAGGGCCGAAGTCTGCCTGAGCTCGACGTAGTAGGTAAACGTGGTCGGCAGCCCACTCTGAATCGCCTCACGCAGCTCGTCGGTGAGCCCTCCTGGCACCGAGAACGAGACCAAGACGCGTCCCTCGCGGGCGACCGGAACCACTTGAACGCCCGCCGCGTCCGTCGCGCTCCCATCTTGCGCTAGCAACAACCCCAGCATCATCACGAGGCCACATCTCAATAGGCGCACGTCAGCCTGCTCGCTTTCTGCCCCGGTTTGTTCGATGCTCTCTTCGCTTCAGCCAACCCGGTATGCTGGGACACCCGGGCAAGTGACAGGTGACAAGGTGAACGGGTGACAAGGTGACTTGGGGATCGGGGTAGACGTCGCGACGCTACCACTTCGTCCAACGCGGGGCCCAAGGCCCCGCGCCACCCACACTCAACGAGCGCATTCACCTTGTCATCTTGTCACCTTGTTCACCCATCACGGCTCCTCCTTCGTGCTCAACAGCTCCTCGAGCTCGCTCATGAACTCGCCAATATCGCGAAAGTGCCGGTACACCGACGCAAAGCGTACGTAAGCGACCTTGTCGAGCTTACGCAGCTCTTGCATGACGAACTGCCCAATCTCCGCCGTGGCCATCTCCTTCTCCGGCCGATCCTGGAGCATGGCTTCGACGCGATCCGCTGTGCGCTCGAGGGCCGCAACCTTCACCGGGCGCTTCTCACACGCCTTCAAGAGGCCCGTAATGAGCTTCTGACGCTCGAACCGCTCCCGCCGGCCGTCCTTCTTGACGACCATGTAGGGGATCTCGTCGACCCGTTCGTAGCTGGTGAAGCGTCTGCCGCACTCGAGACACTCCCGCCGGCGTCGAATCACCTCTCCCTCGCGGCCCTCCCGCGAGTCCACGACCTTGTCGCCCAAATGTCCGCAGTACGGACACTTCACGCGCCCCGCCCCTCCTGCTCGAGCCTGACACTCGCCGCGTTCAACACCGGCGGCGTTGCCGGGATGGCTACCCGAGCCACATCGGAGCTCGCCAGGGCTTGCACGTCGGACGCCGACGGCTGGTCCGGCTGGTGCCCCGACGCTCCCTCGGCCTCTGCGCGGACGTCCTGGAGCTTGCCAAAGGTCAAGCCCTCATGCGTCATGAAGATCAGACCTGCGACAATGACTGGTACGAACGACAGCGCATGCAGCACGACAGCGGCCGCCACGGCGCGGTCGTTGGCAACGCCGTAGAACGTATGGACGCTGAAACGAAACGCCTCGTGGAAACCGCCAAGCCCTCCCGGTGTCGGCAGGAGGACGCCGACCGCCAGAAATGCAAGCACGAGGAACGAACTGGAATACGGCAACGTCAAATGAAACGCGCGCATGACGAACCAGGCGCCCGCCGCAATCGAGACCCACAACAAGACGGAGAGCAGGACGGCGACGGCCAGTCGACCAGGTTCGCGCATGACCGCGAAGCCACGCAGGAACGTTTCCACGAGGCGGCCCGTGGCCCGCGCGAGATTGGCTGGCAGCACGCGCGCGAGTCGACCCGCCGCGCGGCCGAACCCTTCCGGATGGCCGGCGAGCGCGAACGCGGCGCCCAAGGATGCCATCGATAGCGCGCCACCGATGAGCCCCGCAGTCTTCACGGCACGAAACGTTGCCGCGTCGACCGCCGCGAGGCCCGGATCGAAGAGCGTCACGAACACGCCGAACAAGAGCAACACCACGGCGACGTCGAGGACACGCTCGAGGAGCACGGTCGCTAGTGTCGCGGTGGCGCTGAGCCGCTCGCGGCGCGCCAGAAGATACGGGCGAACCAGCTCACCGAGCCGGCCTGGCAGGAGGGCGTTGGTCGCAAAGCCGATGACCGTCGTTCTGAACGCGGGTCCAAAGCGCACGTGCCCGATGGGCGCCAGTAGGTACTGCCAGCGCAGCGCGCGTAAGACGTACGTGACCGCGGTCATGCAGAGCGAGAACAACAGCGGAAGCGTTTGCGCGTCGTGCATCTCGCGCGCCACGCCTGCGAGGTTCGCGTGGCGCAAGAACCACCAGAGGAGGATGGCGGTCAGACCTACGATCAGCAGCGTGCGTCGGGAGCCGCGCATGGACACCTAGGGACTCTACTATAACGCGACGTGTTAAGTCTATGGGAAAGCGAGAGTTAGTGTTGATTACCGGCTTCGTGCTGGTCGGCTGCATCGCCTACTGGTTCACCGCGCCCCCGGCCGAGGACCAGGATAACCGACTCTCGCTCGGCCGCATCACGCGCAACGTCCGGGCCGAGGTGTTTGGCGTCCGGACCAGACACCCCATCCGTGCCCACCTGCGCGAGGAGTCGACCTCTGGCCTTGGGACGCTCGATCTGGAGGGCTTCCGCGGAACGGTTGTGGTCGCCGGCCACGACGGTCACGAGATTCGGGCGGAGCTCCGCGGCGAGGTATTTGGCCTGGATCAACGGGAGGCCGCCGCGGTCGCCAGGGACACAGCCCTCCAACTCGAACGCGACGACGATGTCGCCCGCTTGGCTGTTCTGACGCCGACCTGGAGATACGCGCGGGGGCGTCCTGATCTGGCCCTCACCATCAATCTGCCTACGCGCATGCATCTGAGGCTCTCGGAGGTCGAGGGCAAGCTGGACGTTCGCGGCGTCGCGTCGGTCACGCTCGACGACGTCTCGGCCGGGATACGCATTGTGGATGTCGGAGGCGTCGTCTCGGGGACGATCGAGCGCAGCTCGGCCGATATCAGCCGCGTTGGCCTCGTCGATCTCGAAACCGGCCAGGGCGAGCTCATCGTCAGCGATGTGAGCGGTCCCGTGGTGTTGCGCCCGGAGCGTGGCAGCGTCTCCCTGAGCCGGGTGCAAGGTCCTATCACCGTCGAGGCACGCGATGTGAGTATCGACATCGACGCCAACCTCGGACCGCTGATGGTCGAGGCGCGCGACGGCAGGCTGATACTGCGGGATGCGCAGGCACCCGTGACCATCGAAGCGGAGGATCTGGAGGTGCGCCTGTTCATGGCACGCGCCGTTCCGGTCAACATCGCCACGACGGATCGGCGTCTGGACATCACGCTCCCTTCGAGCGAGGGGGTGCTCGTCGACGCGACGTCGAACGGTGGGGAGCTCCTGGTGCCAAACGCTCTACGAGTGGAGGTCTCCGATGAGACCCAGCGCGCACGAGGCCCCATCGGCGGCGGCGGTGCCCCTCTCGTGGTGACGAACCGTAGCGGAAGCATCATCATCCGGGAGATCCCGAAGACATAGAGGCCAAATGAATCGTCGTGTCTTCGTAGTTTCGACCGGAGAGCTACGAGGTTTTTTCCCCTCTAGGGGAAAGACCCCCTTTGACGTTCACGTAACACTTCGGTAAGGTGTGCACGTCGGACTTGCAGCGGCCGTGTCGAGATCGACCTCCACACGGACGAGCGAAGTCCGCGCTTACTTCCGAGGTCGTTGCGCGTGATCGCTTCGACACCCCTACGAGAGAGCTCTCTCCCGGCACTGCGGCGGCTGCGTCGGGGCAAGGTACGTGACGTGTACGACGTCGATGCGCAACATCTGCTCATCGTCGCCACCGATCGCATCTCTGCCTTCGATCATGTGCTCGGCTCCGCCATACCGGACAAGGGCAAGGTCCTGACCCAGCTCTCGGTGTTCTGGTTCGAGCTGTTGCACGACCTGATGCCGCACCACGTCGTGTCGGCAAACGTCGATGAGTATCCGGCGCTGCTACAACCGTACGCCGATGAGTTGCGGGGGCGCTCGATGCTGGTACGTCGAGCTCACCCACTGCCGGTCGAGTGCGTCGCGCGCGGATATCTGGCCGGGTCGGGATGGAAGGATTACGTCGCCACCGGCCAGGTGTGTGGTGTGGCGCTGCCACCAGGGCTTCGCGAGAGCGAGCGGTTGCCCGATCCGATCTTCACCCCGGCCACGAAAGCCACGAGCGGCCACGATGAGAACATCACCGAGTCTCACGCTGCGGGGCTCGTCGGTTCCGACGTGTTGGAGCAAGCGAAGGCGGCGACCCTCACGCTCTATCGGCGGGGTGTCGAGCACGCGGCCAGCCGCGGCATCGTCGTGGCCGATACGAAGTTCGAGTTCGGCCTCGTCGAGGCAGGGGGTCAGCAGCAGTTGATCTTGATCGACGAGGTATTGACACCCGACTCGTCGCGCTTTTGGCCAGCGGAGCACCACACGCCAGGGGGCCCACAGCCCAGCTTTGACAAGCAGTACGTGCGGGACTACCTCGAAGCCATCGGTTGGAACAAGCAGCCGCCCGTACCGTCTCTGCCAGACGAGGTGGTCGCGCGCACACGCGAAAGGTACCTGGAAGCCTTTCACCGAATCACTGGCGGCACGCTCGCCTGAGCGGTCCAATTGCTGGGAGTCGAAGGCGTGCGGGAGGAGCTCGAGCGTCTCATCGGCGAAATGATCAACAAGGGTATTCTCTACGAGGATGCCCGGCGAGAGTTCGAGCGCCGCTTCATCCAGGCCGCCCTGGACCACGCTCGTGGCAGTATCGGCCGCGCCGCCGAGCTGACGGGTCTCCACCGCAACACGCTTCGCCGCAAGATCTGCGAGTACGAGCTCTCCACGAATAGTCGGCGGGGCAAGGGGCAAAAGGTTCGAGGTTCGAGGTCCAAGGTTTGAGGTTTGAGGTGGAAGGCTCGACGCTGGTGGCCAACCTCCCTCGCCGCCCGCCACTTCGCCACTCAACGCTCAACCTCCAACCTCGAACCTCACACCCGACCCCCGACCCGCCCCAACCTCGAACCTCGAACCTCGAACCTCGAACCTCGAACCTTTTTTGCCCTTGACCCGCCACGCGTCTGTCCTATAATTAGCAGTTGCCCAGGGTGACTGCTAACGCACCAAGGGAGACAACCATCCATATGACATCGCCTATACGGAGGCCACTGCCGGGCAAACCGCGTGTTGTGGCCTCACGCGGAGTTGAGCTATGAAGGTCAGACCGCTACACGACCGCATCATCGTCAAGCGCATCGAGGAAGACGAACAGCAAGTCGGCGGCATCATCATCCCTGACACGGCCAAGGAAAAGCCGCAGCAGGGAAAGGTCGAAGCCGTCGGCAATGGGAAGGTCAAGGATGACG
>WHTT01000145.1:5421-10205 GCA_009377605.1 Luteitalea sp. | reverse complement strand
GGCGGCCGCCGCCGACGGCTTGGATGGCGATTGATTGACCAGATAGCCGGTGACGCCAACATCATCCGTGGCCGTGAAGCTCGTGATGGCCACCGACAGGGTAGTTGTGGTGCCGGGAACCGTGAACGCGGTGATCGTCGGCGGCGACGTATCGGCGGAACCGGTCGGGCTGAATACGACGTCCACCCAGTAATTGGAGCCGTGCCAGCTGTTCGTCGGGAACGTCGAGGCGCCGTATGCGTAGACGCCGTTGGCGCCGGAGACGCCGTTCGCGAGCGCGTGGAGTGGAGGGTTGTCGGCCCCTTGGCCCAGGAAATAACTCTCGTCCACACTGTAGTGGCCTGTGTTCGTGTGGTACGAGACTACGTAGACGGCGCCGGCCGTTATGGCAACCGGCGCGGATAGATTCACCTGCTGCCATCCGGAGGGGGTTTCGTTCTGAAACGTGGCCGTCGCGAGCTTCGTGCCGGTGCTCGTCCACAGGTTGGCGACGTGCGTCCCGGTGTTGGTGCTGGACTTGTGGAAGCGGATGCCTGTGACGACGCCATTGACGTCCGCGCCAAATTTCACGCCGAGCTCCACCGCACCGGCATCGGGGTCGGCAACGACGGAAGGCGTGGTCGACGTAGGCCAGATGCTATAGCTCTCGCCGCCCGACTGGGCAACTGCGCGCTCGGCTGGAACCGGCGCGAGGACTACGACGAGACCCGCGGCAAGCCAGGCCACTGCAGGACGGCACCGCATAGAGCACCACCAGTTTGGGAACCCGCACACTGAATTGAGGAGGCAACCAGCGAAAGTACTAAATAGGGAGATACGCAAATCGAGTGCCGACGGCGCGCGCTGCCTTTTGCGTGGTAGGACTGCGCTGACGGCTCACAGATCAGCTTGAGAGGTGTCTTTATGCTGCCTATTGAGGCCTTGTACGCTCGCGAAACGACATTATCGTCCGCCCGGTCGCCGACGTGCACGCCGCCCAAGCTCCGTGTCAGAAGCGACCAACGCGTCCTCGTTCAGACGATCTGACGCGGTGCTTGCCCTGCAACGGACGGAATAGCCAGGCCGGCGCGTTTATTCGCCTTCCGCTCTGAGCGTCATCGCGGGTCCCACCCGCGCGGCGCGCCACGCTGGGACGAGCGAGGCTGCGAGCGACACCACCAATAGGCTGAGGGCGACAAGCAGGAACAGGACGGGATCGAACGGCTCCGCCCTCAGCTCCGCGAACAGATTCGCCGCGGCACGCGCGAGGATGCCGGACAGCACCGTGCCGACAACAATGCCGGTCAGCGCCAGCGTAAGCGCCTGTCTGAGCACGTGTCTCAGGATCTGTCCTGGCCGAGCACCGAGCGCAAGCCGCACACCAAACTCCTGCCGCCGCTGGGCGGACGCGTATGCCATCACGCCATACAAGCCAATCGCTGCCAGGATCATTGCGGCGCCCGCAAACATGGCCAGCAGCCAGGTGGTCGCACGGCGCGGCGCAAGCTCCTCGGCAAGCTGCGCGGTGAGCGGTCCGGGCTCGATGAGCGGCAGGTGCGGGTCGAGCGCGTGGGTGCGCGCCCGCACGGCCTGCGCGAGAGTTGCTGGATCGCCGGTTGTGCGCGCGATGAATGACAAACTCCGCGCCACGACATCCTCCCGGCGGCGCGATAGGAGGTGGCATCGTGTTGGTTCCTTGTCCCAACTATATATAGCCTGGACAAGGCGCTACCGTCAAAGGGCTTCGGTACCTGGGAAGATCAAAATGCAGTGGGTGATGCTGGGCCGTGGCTGCATCGACTCGCGTCTCTCCCGGGTTACTGGCTTCGCAACGCAACGGCGGGATCGACGTGGGCCGCACGCCACGCGGGAGTGGCAATTGCCACCGCAGCCGTCACCGTGAGCACGATCGTCACGGACGCGAACGTGATCGGGTCGAGGGGCTGTACGCCAAACAGCATGGTGGCGAGTAGCCGACCCAGCGCCACCGATAGGACCAGCCCGATGACGGTACCGGCCGCGATCAGGCGAGCGGCACGCCAGACGACGAGTCGAAACACGTCGCCCGTGGTGGCGCCGAGCGCCCTCCGTACCCCGAAGTCCCGCAGGCGCTGCTGGACGGAATACGCGAGGACGCCGAACACGCCGACCATCGCCAGCAGGAGCGCCAACGCAGCGAACGTGATCACCATCACGGCCCGAAACCGATGGCGTGAGGTGGCTTCCCACGCGACGTTCTCGAGCGTCGTCACGTCTCTGACACTCACCAGTTGCTCCTTGTCGACGCGAGCGATCGCCGCCCGAACGGAGGGCGCCAGCGCTTCCGCGCGTCCGGACGCGGGCCTGACAACGAGGTAAATGTCATCGACGACGTTCTGCGCCATCGGGACATAGATCTGCACGAGATCCTCGGTCTCATCGGGTCGGCCCTTGACTTGACGTGCGACACCCACGATCTCTCGCTCGACCGATGGCGCCTGGTCGAAGTCTGCTTCCCGAATGGCGACCCGACGGCCGATTGGCGATCCGCGCCGAAGGTAGCCGCGGACGAAGGCTTCGTTCACGATGCAGACAGGGGTACTGTCACTCGTATCGCGGTCGTTGAAGGCCCGGCCAGCCACGACAGGAAGATCGAGCGTTTGGAAGTAGGTGTGGCTCACGATCTGGTAGTCGGCAGTCGGACGCTCGCTCCTGTCGACGGGCGGGTCGCCCACGATCTCGAAGAACGAGCGGCCGCCAAGCGAAGTCCCCAGCGGCAGCCCGCCCGTCCATGCCACGCTGCGTACTCCAGGAAGCATCATGATCTCCCGCTCGACGGCATCGAAGAACTGCAGCAGGGCGGCACCAGTGGGATAACGCGAACCCAGCGGGTCGACCAGCATGGTGAGCGCGGTCTCCGCGCGATAGCCACGCTCGACACTCGCCACCGCCATGAGGGTGCGCAACAGCAGCCCGGCGCCAACCAGCAGCGCGACGGCCGTCGCGACCTCTCCGACGACGAGCACACTGCGGAGCCAGCCACCGCGCCCCGTCGTCGTCCGGCTGTCGGCGGTGATCACCCGCGCCGACGAGAACGCCGTGGCCTGCCACGCCGGCGCGAGGCCAAACAGCAGCCCGACGAACAAGGTAGCCGCGGCGCAGAACGCCACCACGCGCATGTCGAAGGTCAGCGTCACCGCCCCGGGCAGTAGTCCCTCCGGAATCACCGATGGCGCGACCGCCAGAATCGCCGCGCCGAGCGCCGCTCCCAAGAGGCCTCCGATGGCTGAGAGCACAAGGCTTTCGGTGAGAAGCTGGCGAATGACGCGTCGCCGGTCAGCGCCCAGCGCCGACCTGATCGCCAGCTCCCGCGTGCGTGCCGTTGCGCGCGTGAGAAGCAAGTTGGCCACGTTGGCGCAGCAGATGAGGAGCACGATGCCGACGACGCCGAGAAACAGCATCGAGGTCAGGCGGAGATCACCGCCGATCAGAACCGCGTGCAGCGGCTCGAGCTCGACGCCGCGTCCCTTGTTTGTCTCCGGAAACTCGCGGGCGAGCCCCTCCGCAACGGCCGCCATGTCAGAAGCGGCGGCCTCGATCGTGACGCCTGGCTTCAACCGCCCGATGACCTGGAGGAAGTATGCAGCTCGCAGCTCGGGGCTGCGCTCGAGGGAGACGAGCGCCCAGATACTGGTCCGCCCCAGCAACTGGGGTGCCTTCGGCACGACGCCGACCACGGCATACAGCGACCCATCCAGCCGGATGTCGCGTCCAATCACGGTCGGGTCCGCGCCGAAACGCGTTCGCCAGAACGCTTCGCTCAACACGACGACATTGGCGCGCCGGCGGTCGTCGGACGGAAGAAACGTTCGACCGGCTATCGCCCTGACGCCGAGCACGTCGAAGAATCCAGCCAAGACCCATTGACGAGGAACGGTTTCTGCTGTGCCGTCGGCACCGCTCATGACCATGCCCCCGACATTGGGAGCGAAGCCTGCCATCAGATCGAACGTGCGATTCCGCTCGTTCCAGTCGAAGAGATTGAGCGGCGATACGTTGCTTCGGCGCGACGTCGCGCTTCGCTCCCAGACCGCAACGAGGCGATCGGGGTTGGGAAACGGCAAAGGACGAAGCAAGGTCGCGTCGACCAGGGCGAAGATGGCGCTGTTGGCGCCGATGCCGAGCGCCAGGGTGAGAAGCGCGACCGCGGTGAACCCGGGCGACTGCCGCAGCATACGCAGCGCATAGCGAACGTCCTGCCAGATCGCAGACATCAACCCATCTCCCTTCGCCGGCGAGGACAGACGCGGCGATCGACGTCCCGCGAGGCGCTCGCGGCACGCATGCCCCAGTACACGGTACAGCTCGCGTCGCAGCCATCGCTGGGCGGCTACTGGACCGTAGACGCGTTCGACGCGCTCGAATTCCTCGATCGTGTCGCCGAGGATCCACTCCCGATCGGCGGGCGGTGTGACCAGACGGATGAGAAACAGGGCCAGCTTCTTCACAGCGCCTTCAGCTGATGCTCGAGACCGGCCGCCATGTCGGCAAAGGCCCTGTACGCCACCTTCAACGCGCGTGCGCCGGACGGTAGCAGCTCGAAGTGTTTGCGCCGACGCCCGCCACGCTGGGGAGTGGGCTCGCCGATCCGCGATCGGACGAGTCCCTTCTGCTCCAGCCGCTCGAGTGTGGTGTAGACGGCGCTGATGGCGAGCTGGCGGCCCGCGCGCTGCTCGACATGCGGCTGCTCACCAGGTCCAACGGCGCCGTCGACGCCGCGTGGCACGGGATCTGGCAGTACTCTTGGCCGCGCGACGCCAGCTGGG
>WHTT01000145.1:237-5411 GCA_009377605.1 Luteitalea sp. | reverse complement strand
GTTGCTCGAATTCGCCAAGCGTTGAAGGCACGGACGGAATTATGTTCCACAACGTTGATGATATGTCAAGGAATGATGGTCCTTGACTGTTAGTCGCGGCGCATGTATATAATCAATTGTTTATGAAACACAGTGGTTATGGACGGTCGTCCACGAGACGGCTGGACGCCACGTTCGCGGCGCTCGCCAACCCCACGAGGCGCGCCATCCTGGCTCGCCTCGCTTCGGGCGAGCTCTCGGTAACCGAGCTGGCCCAGCCCTTCTCGATGAGCCAGCCAGCCATCTCCGTGCACCTGAAGGTGCTCGAGCGCGCTGGCCTGGTGTCGCGCGGGCGCGACGCGCAGCGGCGACCTGTGCGGGTTGAGCCAAAGCCGCTCGAAGCCGCAACGGCCTGGCTCGAGGGCTACCGCAACGTATTGGAGCGCAATTTTCGACGCTTGGATGCCGTGCTCGAGGAGATGCAGGCCGCTGAGCGAACCGCGCCCCGGCGCGCACGCGCACGCACGACTCGAAGGAGGTCGAAGCAATGACGAACGGCGGAACGCTGACGGTGACGACGCCCTCCGATCGCGAGGTTCAGGTGACCAGGATGTTCAACGCACCCCGCAGACAGGTCTTCAAGGCGTTGACGATGCCCGATCTGCTGATGCGCTGGATGCACGGGCCGAACGGATGGACATTGGCCGTGTGCGAGGTGGATCTGCGCGTGGGCGGCGTATTCCGATATGTCTGGCGGAAAACGAACGGTCGCGAGATGGGCCTGCGCGGTGTCTTCCGCGAGATCGAACCTCCGGTGCGCATCGTCCACACCGAGCTGTTCGACGAAGACTGGACCGGCGGCGAGACCGTGGTGACCACCATCCTGACCGAACATGAGGCCACGACCACGCTCGAGGTCACGGTGCTCTACGCGTCGAAGGCCGCCCGCGATGGGGCACTCCAAACGAACTTTGCCACCGGGATGGAGGTTGGCTACAACATGCTGGCCGAGATGCTGGCGTCCCTCGGAGATGCCCAGTGACGCTCGAATCCCTGATCGCTGAATACAACAACGAGACGGGGACGACGCGCCGGCTGCTCGAGCGGATACCGCCCGACCAGCTCGGGTGGCGTCCGCACCCGAAGTCGTTCACCGCCGGCGGGCTGGCTTCGCACATCGTCGACTGCGTGGGCTGGGTCGATGCCATCTTCGCGCTCGATGAGCTCGACCTCGATCCGTCCACGCTCCGGCCCTATCAGGCTGCGTCTCTTGGCGCGCTCCTGACGACGTTCGGTGAGAAGGTGACGCGCGGCAAGAACATCCTGGAAGGCCTCGATGAGTCGGCCCTGAGCGCATCCTGGCGCCTCAAGCTCCTCGGTAAAGTGCGCGTCGAGCGTCCGAAAGCGGAGGCCTTTCGCGATTTCACGCTGAGCCACATGATCCATCATCGCGGGCAGCTATCGGTCTATCTTCGGCTACTCGACGTTCCTGTCCCCGGCGCCTACGGCCCGACCGCCGACGAGCGCGGCTGATGAGCACGAACGCGTGCGGAGCTTGACACCGACCTATCGATACCGTCAGTTCGCGTCGGCTCATCGCAGCCGCCAGTCCACGCCGGCGTACAGGCTCCAGGAGTAGCGCTCGTCGGCCGTGCGGCGGTCGGCGACTCCGGCGTACGCGAGCCGGTGCCCGTTGTTCATGTTGGAGACCTCGAACAGGCCGCGAAGGCCGCGGGCGATCGGCGCGCTGAGCTTCAGGTCCACCACCCGATACCAGTCGTCGTAACCGTCGCTGTCGGTGTCGGATCCGACCGCGCCCAGCGCAGGGCTGTTGAACGACATCGAGATCTGTGTGGCCACGCCGAACTTCTCGTAGAGCAGCGCGATGTTGCCGATGTGGTCCGACTGCTTGAAGAACGGCAGCGCATCGTCACGCTCGAAGAGCGTCACGGCCGAATCGGTGGCCGTGTAGTTGACGTTCACGCCGAGGCCGTCGAGTGGTGACGGGAGGAACGAGAAGTAATCCTGGTAGGTCAGGGTTCGCGCTGTCCGACCCGTAGCCTCCACCGCCCGGCGTCTCGATGCGGAGGCGATCCCCGGGTCGAAGGCGTAGCTGTACCTTCCCGGGAAGCTTTTCTTCGACGCCGTCACGGATGAGCACGTTCTGCCCGCATGCGCCGTCCTGCCCCCCGCATGCGCCGTATGGCGGCTTGCGACGGCGATCCGAGAGGATCGTCACATCCGTGTCGCACAGCATTTCGTACTCCCGGATGATGCCGTCGCCACCTGGATAGCGTCCCCTGCCGCCGCTGCCGTCGCGGAGGCGATACTGCCGGATGCGCACGGGCAGGTACTGTTCGATGGCCTCGACCGGCGTGTTGCGTGTGTTGCTCATGTGAGTGTGCACACCGCTCAAGCCGGCGGCGCCGTTTCTCCCACCCATGCCGCCCCCAATGGTCTCGTAGTATGCAAAGCGCCGCCCGCTTCGCGGGTCGATGCCGCCGAGCGTCACATTGTTCATGGTGCCTTGGCTGGCAGCCGGCACGCGCTCCGGGACGGCCTGGGCGAGCGCTCCGAGGACCACGTCGGTGATTCGCTGGGACGTCTCGACGTTGCCTCCGGCCACGGCAGCAGGCCGCCTGGCGTTGACGATGAGACCTTCGGGCGCGACGACGCGCACCGCGCGGGAGACACCGGCGTTGTAGGGGACGTCCTGTGGAACGAGACATCTGAACGCATACAACGTGGCGGAGAGCGAGATAGCGAAGTTCGCGTTCACGTTTCCCTTGGTCTCCGGGTCGCTGCCGGTGAAGTCGACCTCCGCATCTTCTCCGTTGATGCGGATGCGAACGCGGATCCACACCGGCTGGCCATTCAGCCCGTCATCGTCCAGCGCATCGTCGTAGCTGTACTCGCCGTCGGGGAGCTCTCCAATCGTTCGCCGGACGATCCGCTCCGTGTAGTCCTGGACGGCAGCTGCGTATCGCTCGACCTTTCGGCGGCCGTACTTTGCCACCACTTCACGTAGCCGCAGCTCCGCCACGCGGTTTGCGGCGATCTGCGCGGTCAGATCGCCCTCTCGCTCATCCGGTGTTCGTACGTTCGACAGGATGAAGCGAAGGACGTCCTCCACGACGCGATTGCGGCGCACGAGCGTGACCGGGGGAATAATCAACCCTTCCTGGAAGAGCTCGCTGGCCAACGGCATGGAGCCCGGGCTCATGCCACCGACGTCGGAGTGATGCGCCCGGTTCGCCACATAGAACGCAGGCTTCGCATGGCGCCCGAGATACACGGCCGACACGAGCGTGATGTCTGGAAGATGGGTGCCACCCTCGAATGGATCGTTCAGCACCACCATGTCTCCAGGCGCCAACTGACACGACTGGATGGCGGCTCGCACCGAGAGTGGCATGGCACCCAAGTGCACCGGCATGTGGTCGCCTTGGGCAATGGTGTTGCCGTCTGCGTCGTAGACCGCGCACGAGTAGTCCAATCGCTCTTTGATGTTTGGCGAGAATGCCGTGCGGCACAGCGTCACGCCCATTTCCTCGGCGATCGAGATGAGCACGTTCTTGAAGATCTCGAACTCAACCGGATCGACGTGCACGTGTCCCCCTACGGGCACGATACCATGCGCCAGTGCCCGGACGCTGTCTAGTCAGGCTGTCGGTCTCGTCGGACGTATTTCTGTTGAATCAGGCCGCAGGTGAGATCTCCGTCAGAACCGTGTCGTCAGCGTCACGGAGCTTCGGCGGCGAATCCCAGCCTCCCAGGCGCTGTCCCACCCGGCCGCGATGTAGCGGGTGTCGGAAAAGTTGTCGACGGTGAGCTGGATTCTCCATGCGGGCGAGATGTCCACTGATGCACCGGCATCGACGCGGACGAACCCGGGCGCCCGGATCGTGTTCTCGGCATCAGTGAAGCGCGTGCCGACGCGAACGACGCCACCGGTCACAGGCCTCGCCGGGATACTGGGAGGCCCTGGATCATGCCTTTCGGAACTCGCCCTGGAACAGGCGTTTAGTGCTGGTCTGCTCGTCGACGGAGAACGCGCCGTAGCGAAGCGCGTCCGCGCGTTCGTACGTGTGGACAACAACGCCCGTGCTGGTCGTTTTCGTGGCGCTCAGTCTCAGTGCCGCCGGCACAGCGCCATCCGCGAAGAGCCGCTTGCCGCTACCCAGCACCACGGGATGAACCCAGAGGCGGTACTCGTCGACGAGGTCGTTCGCAATCAGCGTCTGGGCGAGGCCGGGGCTGCCATGCACCTGCAGCTCGCCGGTCCCCTCTTGCTTCAGGGCGCGCACTGCTTCCACGACGTCGCCCGAGATCACCGTCGTGTTGTGCCACTCCGCCGCCTTCAATGTTGTCGAGGCGACGTACTTCGGCAGATTGTTCAGCGCCCGCGCGATCACGTCGTCTGGATCCGTGACGCGCGGCCAGTGCGCGGCGAAGATTTCGTACGTCCCTCGCCCCAGGAGGAACGCGCTGGCTTGTTCGATCCACGCGGTGACGATGCGCCCCAGATCCTCGTCGGAATGCGGCACCATCCAGCCGCCGTGTGCGAAGCCGCCGCTCCGATCTTCATCCGGTGCCCCAGGTGCCTGCATGACGCCATCGACCGAGAGGAACGTGGTAATGATTAGCTTACGCATAAAGTGTGTTCTCCAGTTAGGCACTGACCGAACTATCACACGCACCAGACAGTGAGGTCAAGACCTAAGTAACAGACCTGGGTAAAATGCCCTGTGAACCCTTCTCTTTTCGAGGCCGGGGGAGACGACACGCAGTGTACGAGTTGACCAACGACATCAGGGAAAGCAGAATCTCCCAGAGACTTGGCCAGAGACTTGGCCAGAGACTCAGCCAGAGCGCCGTGACGCCGGCGAAGAAGCTTCGGGGGCCTGGCTGTGATTCGGCGAGCACGACAAGCCCAGATGCCAAAATGCCACAGTGTTCGGCTGCCGGGGGGGATTGTGATGTTCGAGAGAGCAATACATCTCGTCACGTATAGCTGCGTGCTCTCATTGTTCCTTGCAGCTTGTCATCCAACAGGGAGTCGAGACGGATCGCAGGCACCCAAGTCCGATAGTGCTGATGCTGCATCAGGTGGATCGGACGCCGCGCCGTCGCGCGGGTCCGCCAGCCGCGAGCAGGCGAGTCGGACTCCGGATGGTGACACCCCCGAGGGAATG
>WHTT01000145.1:0-227 GCA_009377605.1 Luteitalea sp. | reverse complement strand
CCCGTTCATACCGTGACGGTGAGCGGTTTCTGGATGGACGAGCACGAGGTCACCAATGCTGAGTACGCGCAGTTCGTGGAAGAGACGCAGTATTTGACCGTGGCAGAGCGTCCCTTGGATGCCGAAGATTATCCGGGAGTACCGGAAGAGAAGCTCGTGTCTGGCTCGGCGGTATTCGCGCCGCCCTCGCATCAGGTGTCCTTGGACAACCCTTTGCAATGGTGGGA
>WHTT01000144.1 GCA_009377605.1 Luteitalea sp. | reverse complement strand
CGTGTAGGTGCACCACGGAATGACGAGCGCGCTTGCCTTCTTCCGGCCAAAGAAGAAGGCGTTCTGGATCACGATCCGCGCCATGGCGTCTGCCGCGTGTGTGAACTTGTATCGCGAACAGACGTCGCCGGCCGCATAGATGCGGCGATTGGTGGTCCGGAGCCGGTCGTCCACCTGGACTCCCTGCTGTTCGAAGGCCACGCCCGCAACGGCGAGATCGAGATCGTCGACATTGGGCGCCCGACCGACGGCGACCACGATCTCGTCCGCTTCGACAGTGTCCTCACCCGTTTCGCAGGAGAAGGTCACCTGCTTGGCCTGTGACGTGCGAGGCACCTTTGTCAGCGTGGCGCCCAGCCGCATCGTGATGCCCTCCCGAACGAACTGCTGCTCGAGCAGTGCCGCCGTGGCGGGATCTTCGCGTGGTAGTAATCGAGGATCGAGGCTGACGATCGTGACGCGACTCCCGAAGCGTGCAAACACCTGCGCCATTTCGCATCCAATCGGTCCGGCGCCGATGATGACGAGCCGGTCGGGCAGCTCCGTCAACTCGAAGAGCGTCTCGTTGGTGAGAAAGCCGGCGTCGGCCAGGCCGGGAACCGGAGGCGCGGCCGGACGGGCGCCAGTCGCGATGACCGCACGGGAAAAACGCAGGCGCTGGCCGTCGACTTCCACCGCATCGCCCGCGACAAAGCGGGCGTCGCCAAGATAGACGTCAACGCCGAGATCGCGGAATCGGCGCGCCGAGTCGTGTGGGGCGATCGTGGCCCGCAGGCGGCGGAGACGGTTCATGGCCTCGCTGAAGTCCCTGTCGATGGCGCCGGGCAGGCGGATGCCGAATTCCCTCGCCGACTCGATGTCTTGAGCCGCTCGCGCCGCACGGAGCAGCGCCTTCGACGGTACACAGCCATGGTTCAGACAGTCACCGCCCATCAACCGCCGCTCGATGAGCGCGACGCGGGCGCCCAACGCGGCCGCGGCTCCCGCGGAAACGAGTCCCGCGGTGCCCGCCCCAATCACCACCAGGTTGTAGCGGCCCCGTGGTGTCGGGTTGACCCAGTCCGATGGGTGAACATGCGCGATGAGCTCGCGGTCGTAATCGTTATCGCGCAGGATGCCGGGGATCTCAGCGTCCCTCGACCCTTCGACTCCGCTCAGGGTCGCCCTGAGCCTGTCGAAGGGCGACAAGCTCGGGACGTCCTGAGCCTGCCGACGGGCGACCGAAGGCGTGACCTCTCGTTCCGCGGTCGTGGATGCGGCGAGCACACTCACGAAGACACCTCCGAACCGACGGTGGACGATCGCGAGCTGGATTCGCCCAGTGACCGGTGGAGCGCGCGACGTGCCGTACGCGTGACGAGCCAGGCCACGAGACCGGTGGCCACCAATCCACCCCAATAGAGGAGCTGTGTCGCCGACGAGTCGTGCGTCGCCGCACCGCTGGCGAGCTGTGTCGCGCTCGTCAGGAGCGACCCAAGGTAGACGTAGAGCACCGTGCCTGGCAGCATGCCAATCCAGGAGGCGATCACGTAGTCTCGCAGGCGCACGCGCGTCAGTCCGAGCGCGTAATTCAACAGCGCGAACGGGAACAGCGGTGATAGTCGCAGCAGCAGAACGATTTTGAACCCTTCGTGGCCGACGGCTCGATCGACAGCATCAAAGCGGCCGACGCCGGCCATGCGTTGCGCAATCCAGTCGCGAGCCGCGGTTCGGCCGAGGACGAAGGCCACGGTGGCGGCAGCAACGCTCACGGGTGATACGAGGAGCGTGCCGACGAGCGGGCCGTAGAGAAAACCGGCGCCGAGGGTCAATATCGAACCCGGCAGTAGGGCGACGACCGCAGTGACGTAGACGAGTGCGAACACGAGCACGCCGGTTGCGCCGGCACCTCGAATCCATGTCACGAGATCGACGACGGCCTGGGCCACCGGGAGTCGCAACACCAGCAGCAGGATGCCTGCCGCGGCAGTGAGCGATAGCAGTGTGATTGTGCGACGCGACAAGGTCGATACTCCTCAGGTCAATGCCATCCAGTGGATCGGCTGGCTCTCTTGCTCAGTCCCGCCTGGCACTGGATCGTTACATAAAGTTGAGCGAGCGAAGAAATATGTTGACTTTCAACTCAGGTGTCGGGTGCATCCTTAACTGGAGGAGACGCGTGATGACCAGAAAGGCGGGTGTCTTCGTGATGACTGCGATCGTGCTGTGGCCTTCGCGTCCCGCTGATGCGGGCCCGATCACGTTTCTCACCGCACTGCCAGTCCCGCAGTCGCAGGTTGTGATCCGTGGACAGTATTTCCTCATCCGCGCGACAGATGACCCGACGCCGGCCGAGCGGGAGCTGACGGTACAGGACCTACCGCTGGCCATCGCCGGTGGCGTGACATCACGGCTCGCGATCTTCGGCGTCGTTCCAATCGTCAACAAGTCGATGGAGCTGAGTACCCCCTGCCCCTTCTGTGCCTATGGCATCAAGAAGCAACTCGGGACAGTTCGACCCAAGCCCCCCAGCCCGTAGAAGCCCTGGAACACCTGTGCTGCGTGCTCGGCATTGATGAACTTGTCGATCGTCCAGACGAGCATCACCACGAATACCCCAAGGCGCAGGGTCAGCAGGGCAGTTGCAATCCGATCTCGTTCCTCCATGAGCGCTCCTCCCGAGATTGAGCGAGTAACACCCATAGTCTCGCAAAGGCCGCACGCGTTACAGATGCTTCGCGGTGTAACACGGTGGCGCGAGGCGGGACTACAGAGACGGTGTTGTGCGGCGGGGTAGCGACTACGGACGGCGCATTACCTTCGAGCCGCACGGGTGAGAAAGGAGCACGGATGACTATGAAGAAACTCATTGCAGCTATAGCTGGGCTGTCTGTTGCCGCCTTCGCGACGATGGCGGTAGGCGCGCAGAGCAGCCCGGCCCCAGGTGAAGCGGCGCTGGGCGGGTATTGTCCCGTCGCGTACGCCATGATGAACAAGGCGATGAAAGGCGACCCGCAGTACGCGAGTGAGCACGACGGCAAGACGTACCTCTTGAGCAATGACGAGGCCAAGCAGATGTTCGACGGCTCACCTGAGAAGTATCTCCCTGCGTACGAGGGATGGTGTGCGACAGCGGTCGCTCAGGGGATGAAGCTCGAGTCGGACCCGACGTTGTTCACGGTGTACAACGGTCGCACGTACTTGTTTTCCAAGGCCGATGCGAAGGCCATGTTCGACAAGGACCAGGCTGGCACGGTGGCCAAGGCCGATGCCAACTGGCCGAAGCTGGCCGATCAGGCGTCGCAGTAGTCCGACACGGCAGTCCGTCCGCTGTTTCGAAGGAGCGGACGGACTGCTTTCCCGTACCCCATCTACGGTAATCTGCTCAGCGTCATCGCTCGAACTCCAGAGCTTCACCACGCCTGCTGCGGTGGCCCACCCTTGAACAGGGCTTACAATCTTGGGCGGAGGTCAAGGATGTCCGAGCCGATCTACGTCTCACGGGTACGAGTCGAGCGCGTCGCCGGTCCACTGAGGCTCGCGTATTTGCCTGCTGAACAGGAGCCCGTGCGCTTTGGCGCGCATGGGCCCATTGCCGCGCACTATGGGATCCGCGGCGACGTCGCCGAGCCCCATGCCACGACCCTCGATTACATCGTCGCCGCTGCGGGCGGTTGACTGTTGGGAACCTTTGGGGGCGCGCTGGAGGCGCGCGGGATTCAGGCGAGCGGAGGTAACCTCACCGCCGAGGCCGAAGGGGATGTGGAGATCGAGGATGGCGTGCTCGTGCTGCGCCGCATTAGGGTCCACTATCGTTTCGCTACACCCGCGGACGCTGGAGACGTCGTCGAGCGGGTCCATCGGATCCACAAGGAGCACTGCCCTGTGTACCGTTCGATCCACAAGGCGATTGACGTGACCACGACCGTCGAGATGGAGAGGCGTTCGGGGCCTGATTCGTAGAGGAGGCAGGGATCCGACATCACCTACAAGGTGACCAGGAACGCGAGGCGCTTGACTCTGGAGTGAGCTCCAGAGTGCATACTGGTGAGTGACCTACAGTGGAGGGGGTGGCTCAACCATGTTGTCGTCACCGACGAGCGCCGCGTATCACATTGGCGAGCTGGCGGGTCGTAGCGGGCTGACGCGGGATACGCTCAGATACTACGAGCGGCTGGGCCTCCTCTCGCCCGTCAGTCGCACCAGCGGCGGCTTCCGCCTGTATTCCCCGCACACGCTCGGGCGCCTGCGGTTCATCAAGCAGGCGCAAGCGCTCGGCCTCACGCTGCGGGAGGTACGCAATCTCGTGGGTTATCACGATCAAGGCGGCCTGAAGAGGTGCCGACAGGTGCGCGATCTCCTGCGCACGAAAATGACCGACGTGGAAGTGAAGCTCGCTGAGCTCGAGGAGTTTCGGACGACGCTCTCAGCGTATTTGGCGGATTGTGAGCGCACCCTCGATGAGCGCGGGGCGACAAGACAGACGCAGTCCGAATGTCCGGTGATTGAAACGTTGGCGACCGGACGACGAGCCACGGGCCTCGGAGCTCGGGGACGTCGCGCTAGCCTCAGGGAGTAGGAGAGCTCTGTGCGCTGTACTGTGTCGAGCGCAGCAGCACCATCAAGAACAGCACACAGCCAACACCGTAGAGCGACAAGAAGGCGCCGTCCACCGACAGCCACAAGTTCAGGGTGGGCGTGTCTGGCTCGTAGTAGAAGCCGTCCGAGAGATGGTCGAGAATGCGGTAGCCGACAATGCCGTTCAGGAACACACCGAGAACCGCTGCGACACTCAGGTAGAACTGCGTCTGGGCCAATGCAATCGAGGGTATCGCTCCGTTCGACCAACCGGGTATCGCACGATACACCAAGCCGAAGAGCGTCATCCCGACCCATCCGAGCAGCGTGACGTGCGCATGGACGGGTGCCCACGGACATGCGACCTCGACGCCGCCGTGCAGGTAATGACCCAACGGGCCATATCCTGTGAGGAGGCCCAACACGAGCAAGCCAGCTCCCCAGCGAACGAACCTGAGCCCGAGATCCTCGAACGCAGTCATGGTCTCCTCCAGGCGAGGGGGACGCAGAACGAAGGGTCTATTCCAAGACACCCGCTTCGAGCGCTTTCAAGACGGCACGCGTCCGATCGCGGACGCCCATCTTCGACAAGATGACGGAGACATGGTTCTTCACGGTGCCTTCCGTGATGGTCAGCGCCTCCGCGATCTCCCGGTTGCTATAGCCCCGAGCCATGAGACGCAGGATCTCCAGCTCGCGTCCACTGAGTGGGTCCGGCGACGGAAGGCTTGGAAAGTCGCACCGCACGCGCGGTGGCTGTTGCCGAAGTCGCGCGGTGAGGGCCGGCTGTACGAGTGTGCCGCCGCTCGCCAAGCGCCGAATCGCCGTTGTCAATTGCTCGAGGGAGACGTCCTTGAGCAAAAAGCCCCTCGCACCGGCGCGTAAGCCGCCGATCACGAGATGGTCCTCGTCGAACGTGGTGAGGATCAGCGTGGGCGGCAGCGCGTTCGACCACTGGAGGGCGTTGAGGACGTCGAGCCCGCTCCGCTTGGGCAAGTACATGTCCAGGAGCACGACATCCGGCTTGACCCGCGGAATGACTTCCAGTGCCTCTTCGCCGTCGCGTGCTTCCGCGATCACCTCGATATCGTCCACAAGGTCGAGCAGCGTGTGGATGCCTTGTCGCACCAGCGTCTGATCCTCGACCACGCAGACCCGGATCATGAGCCGTCTCCGGACACGGGAATCCAGGCGTCGACCTCGAAGCCCCGCGCCGGCTTCGCGCGGACATCGAGCCGGCCACCCACCAACTCCACGCGCTCCCGCATCCCGGTCAGGCCATGCCCAGAACGGATCTCCTTCGCGCCTCGACCATCGTCTCGCGCACGCAAGGTGATCTCACCGTTCGACGTGACGAGCTCGATCCACAGGGTGGTGGCGTTCGCGTGACGGATGGTGTTCGTGACGATCTCCTGCACGCAGCGCAACACCGTTTGGGCGTGCAGTGGATCGGTAATCGTCAGATCGTCGGGTACCGTGAGATGAATGCGTGGCTCTGGGACGGTCTCCGCGAGCGTCCGGAGGGCGTCTGCCAGACCAATCGGATCCTCTGCGCGCAGGGCGCCAACGACGCCACGTAGATCAGAGAGCAGCGTTTTGGTGACCGCCTGTGCGCGCTGGATCTGTGAGCTCGTCGCGGGGGCCGCCATATGAGTGGCCGCCTCCAGGTTGAGGCTCAACGCCGTGAGATGGTGACCCAGCGTGTCATGGAGCTCACGTGATATGCGCTCGCGCTCGGCGAGCCGGCTCGTGTTTGCCAGCAGCTCGCGCGTCGCCCCCAGCTCCCGGTTGGCGCGTGCGAGGTCGGCACGCGCCGCCGCTTCACGCGCCGTGAGGAAGCAACTAAACAATGCCAGCACTTGAAAGCCCAGGTGCGTGGTCACCAACAACAGCGCGACAGGCGTCCCCACTGAGAACGGCAGGATGGCGCACATGGCAGCGGCCTGCACGACCACCCACAGCAACGCCCGTCCGAGGGGCAGCACCCACCCGAGCTGCGCGGCCACGGTCACCAACAAGCTGCCCTCCAAGCCGCTGCACACCACACGAATCATGACCAGCGGCGCGACCGTCTGGACGACGAGCGACGCCATGTGCAGCGGTCGCGTCCGCCGGGACCACTCCCGCCAGCCGGTGAGCGCGAAGGCCACACCGAAGACGCTGTAGCAGACGAGCCACAGCCAATACTGGGGCCGGCTGAGGAGAGAAGCGTTGTCCGTCACGCTGACAGCGACCGGCAGGCCAGCCAGCCCCCACATGACGAAGCCGCCATACCTGAGCAGTCGCAAGGTCTCGATGGTCATCGCGTAGATCGGCCCTCAACGCCGGGCCGCATAGTTCATTCTACGCAGCGCAAGAGATGTTTCGACCCTGCCAGAAGTCATGCCTTCGGGACATGACTTTCCGCACTGGGCGGCGACAGACCGCCTTCCCTATTGTTGTGCGAGCCCTCCGGGGCGCTCCCGGACACGAAGGTGAGGAGGAACCCATGCGCACCGTGTGGACAGTTATCGCCATCAGCACCGCGTTCGGCCTGTGCCTAGCCGCCGCAGTCTGCTCCGCCGCAGCCGGTCCGCCCGAAGATCGGGTGACACACCTCCTACCGTCCTGAGCAGGATCGAATGCGGTGTCAGCCCCTGACCAGTGTTCCGGCCCGCTGACTTCGAAAGCAAAAAACGGGGTGAAACCAAATAGCCGCGGCGGCATTATCGCTGTCTGGTCTTCGTTCCAGGTCCGGTGGATATGCCGCCATCCACAGGCCCGGTCCCCGCAACGGCAGCAAAGAAAGGCGTTCACGATGTCGAAGGAACAGGATAACAAGGCGCTCGTCGGCCGATGGTTCACGGGATTCTGGGGCAATCCCTGGAATCCCAGGATCGTCGACGAGCTCGCAGCCCCCAATATTCTCCTGCAGTATTCGCTGCATGCGCCGCGCCGTGGTCGCGAGGACGTGAAGGCGTTCATGATCGGGTTTCGAGAGGCGTTCCCGGACCTGAGTTTCGCGGGCGCGGCCGACCTCATCGCCGAGGGTGACTATGTGGTCGGTCGCTGGGTAGGCGGGGGCACGCACACGGGTCCTGCCTTCAACGACTTTCTTATCGGTTCTCTTCCGGCGGCTTCTGGTCGGAAGATGCGGTTCACGGGCACGACCGTGCTTCGTGTCGACCATGGCAAGATCGCAGAAGAGATCGGCCTGGACGATGGGGTGACTGCGTTGATGCAGCTCGGCCTCGTACACGCATCCTGATCGAACATCCCGACTTTTTCCGGGCCGACGCGCCCCTTCAGCGACGTAGGTGTCCTCATCGTTCGGAGGTGGGGTTCTTGGCGACGGTCGCCCTGAACCCCGACTTATCCGACACCACGCGGGCGATCGTGTCAGCGGTGGTCTTCGAGGCGTCGTAGGTGACCTTCGCCGTATTCGCTTCCAGGCTCACCACGGCGTCCTTGACCCCGTCGACGCCCTTTGCGGCCATCTTGACCGCCGCAGCACAGCCGCCGCACGTCATCCCGTCAATGGCGAACACGCTGACCTGATCGTTCTGCGGCTGCGCCTGTTGAGAGGGATCAACTCGTGAGGAGGACTAGCGCGGAATGTCGTTCAGCGTCCAGTCGTAGTCCAGATAGCTGATGAATGCCTGCCCTCGCGCCGCGAGCGTGGCCGCCTCGCGCGGACCGTATCGACCGACAACGCCGAGAGTCGCGCGCTCCACTGCAGAACGGGAGCCCGATCCCTCGGCCGCGAAGCCCGCCACGAAATCTTTGCCGTACCACTTGAAGATGCTGGAGACCCTCAGCGTGGTGCCGTCGACAACCAAGCCGAGCGGGCTGGTCAGATATCGTCGGGCGGCGTCATCCAGTTGTTGATCGAGGGCGGCGGCACGGTACGGTGCAATGGCCAGCGGTGGGCAGCTCACCGACGCGCAGTTCACGGCGAAGTGAATACGCGGCTCAGCAAATTCGCGGCGAATGATTCCGTGCTCGATGTCGTCGAGCGTGACCCGCCGGCCGGCCGCCTGCCAGGTCAGCTTCGTCCAGACGCCATCAATCTGTCGAATGCTGTTCCGAGGATACAGACTGAACCAGCTCCCGTTGATGGGGTAATGATCGACGATGACCCGCAGCGTAAAGATGTTGTAGGCGTTGATCCAGAACGCCAGTTGTTCCGCTCGGCTCCACTTCTGGATGTCGGACGGACGCACCGCATTGAGTGAGGCCACCACGCGATCGAGGTGCGCGCGGTTGGCTTTCAGGCGTGTATAGTCGACACGGTCATCAACGACATGCTCACCGAGCAGTGCGGCGTAGTCGCTGTAGTCGTGGTCAAATGGCTCCGTTGCGGGCCCAGCGACGGCGGGTGTGGTCACCGCAAGCAATCCGACGAGCGCGAACCGTGGCAGCATCATTCCGAGGGACATGGATATACCTGTGCTAGCGCTCCCGCCAATCGAGCTCCTGCTCGATATATCGGGTCACGCGGTCCGTCACGTCTGTGCAGGTCAGCATAGAGGCCCACGACCCTGCGCGCGACGGAACGCCACTGCCTGGGGCGTATCAGAGCGCCTGGAGAAGAGTCCTCGAGATTCCCGGAGCGTTACATGCGTAGACCGGCATAACGATCGGACGGACCGTAACGCCGGCCGCGTCCCGGGGACCAGAAAAGGGGAGGAGCCCGTACGCTGAAAATCGCCGTTATCGTCCCGGCCTTGAACGAGGAAGCTACGATCGCGACCGCGATCGCGAGGGTGCCGTATCCACCCGAGCGTGTAACGGTCGTCGATAACGGCTCACGTGACCAGACGACGGCACGCGCGCGTGCCGCCGGCGCACGCGCAATCCCGGAGGGTCGGCGTGGTTACGGCCGGGCTTGCCTCGCGGGTATTGCCGCCAACCGCGACGCGGACGTCTTGGTCTTCATCGACGCCGATCTGAGTGAAGATCCGGCGGACATCCCGAAGCTCGTCGAACCGATTGTGCGCGATCAGGCCGACCTGGTATTGGGCTACCGCACGGGCGCCGAGCGGCTCTGGCATGCCCGGCTCGGGACCAGGTTCTGTGTGTGGCTCATCAACCGGCTCTGGCACTGTGCCTATCGCGACCTGGGTCCGTTCCGTGCCATCCGTCGCACGGCGCTCGAGACGCTCGAGATGCATGACGAGACCTGGGGCTGGACCATCGAGATGCAGACAAAGGCCGTCGAGGCGGGACTCCGCTGGCTCGAGGTGCCGGTGTCTTCCGGCGCGCGGGCCGGCGGTCAGTCAAAGATCTCCGGCACGCTTCGGGGTTCCATCCGCGCGGGCGCCAAGATGTTGGGCACGATTCTCTATCTCCGCCTCACGCGACAACGTCGCACGTGTAGATATGACGTCTGCTACGGTCGAGACTCTTCCCGTGGCCGCTAACGAGCGGTGAGCGTCCGCGTTCCCGCGATGTGCTGCAACCCCCAGCTCGCCACGACACGGAGAACCGCCCGTAGAGCCGTTCCCTTCTCAGTGAGTGTATAGGCGTAGGTGCCGGCGTTCGTCATCCTGCACTTCGTCGCACTGGACCGATCGCGAAGCCTCGGTCGAGAGCGGTAGCCGTTGGCTCGTTGAGCTCGAAGAGTCCGATATACTGGCGCTTTCGACCGGTGGCGGGTCGTGGCCTTCCTGGGTCTTGGCGTCACCGGGCGCTGCCCATGCCATGCACGACGCGGAATCGGAATTGATCGAGCAACTGCTCGCCGGCGACGAGACCGCCTTTGAGCAGCTGGTCAACCGTT
>WHTT01000143.1 GCA_009377605.1 Luteitalea sp. | reverse complement strand
CGGAATATCGAGCAGATCGGCTATCTCCGCGTAGCTTGCTTCCTGCGTGCCCGCCAAGAGGAGTGGGTCCCGCAGCCGCCGCGGGAGCGATTGAATCAGCTTTCGCACGGCCGCGTCCTTTTCCGCATCGAGTAGAAGCTGCTCGGGGGAGTGCGCGCGTGCCACATGCGCGCCGCTCGGGTGCTGTGTTGTCGCCCTTAGCCCATCCAACCCGTCGCCGGCCTCGGTGACGAGCGTGCGCATCCAGCGATGCAAACTGCGGCGACGGTCGAGCGCTTTTCGCCAGGCGATCGCCAGTAGCCAGGTCCGGAAGCGTGCCTCCCCTCGAAACGAAGCCAAGCGCCGGTAAACCATGACCCATACGTCCTGCGCCACATCGTCAGCCTCACTGCCGTCCGGGAGCGCTGCCAGGACGGCCCGATAGACCGCGCGGCTGTGTCGCTCGACCAGCGTGGCGAACGCGGCCTCGTCTCCCTGCCCGGCGTGCCCGACCAGCTCCTCGTCCGTCACGTCGGTCACACACCCTGTAGACTGGTGGAGATGCACCACGGTTGGAAAATCTGTGTCCCGTTTCCGGTTACCCGATTCCTGATTCCTGCTTTCTGACTACGATGCCGTCCCAGGACCAAATCCTCCAGAGCATTCGCGAGCGCGTGACCCACCCCGCCAATCTCCAAGAGCTCATGCAGACGCTCGACGTTCCACGAACGGAGCGCGTGCGCTTCCGACGCCAGGTCAAAGCGCTCGTCGCGAGTGGGGCTCTCATTGAGACGCGTGGCAAGCATTATGGCCTGCCGGAGCTGATGGATCTGGTGGTCGGGCGTGTCAGCGTCCATCCGCAAGGCTTCGCATTCGTGACACCCGAACACGCCATCGAGGGCCTGGCTGGCGACCTCTACATCGCTGGCATGCACGTCAACGAGGCGATGCACGGCGATCGCGTCGTCGCGCGCATCGAGCGCCACCGCGCCGATGGCCGGGCCGAAGGGCGGATTGTTCGTATCCTCGAGCGCGCGGCCTCCACGGTCGTGGGGCGCTTCGACCTCGATGCTCAGGGCCTGCAGTTCGTCATGCCATTCGACCGACGCCTGGTGATGGACATTCAGGTGCCGCGGGGCGACGAGCGGCGCGCCAAGCCTGGCGAAATGGTTGCCGTCGAGATCACGCGCTGGCCGACGCCCACCCGAAACCCGCTCGGACGGGTCGTCGAAGTGCTGGGAGACATCGATGCGCCCGGCGTCGACACGACGATCATCATTCGCAAGTGGAACATCCCGGACGAGCACGGCGCAGACGTGATTGCCGAGGCCAAGCGGCTCGGTACGACCGTCGCGCGGCGGGACATCGCCAGTCGGACCGATTTCCGGGACCTCGAGATCGTCACCATCGACGGTGAGCACGCGCGCGACTTCGACGATGCGATCTCTATCGAGAAGGGACCGAAAGGCCACTACACCCTGGGCGTGCACATTGCCGACGTGTCGCACTACGTCCGCGAGGGGAGCGCGCTCGATCAGGAAGCGGCCGCGCGCGGAACGTCTGTCTACTTTCCGGAACGGGCCGTTCACATGTTTCCCTCGGAGCTGGCCACGGGGCTGTGTAGCCTGAGGCCCAACGTCGATCGCCTCGTGCAGTCCGTCGTGATGGAGGTCGATCGGCGCGGCAAGGTGGTGGACTACTCGATTCACGATGGCGTCATCCACAGCCGTGCCCGCATGACCTATGCCGCTGTCAACGCCATCCTCACGCAGGACAAGGCGCTCAGGACCGAATACGCAGCACTCGTCCCGCGTTTCGAGCTGATGCACGAGCTGTTCGACATCCTCAACGCACGGCGCCGACGACGCGGATCGATCGACTTCGATCTACCGGAGCCTCAGGTCATCCTCGACGCGGACGGCGTGATCGAGAACATCCTTCCCGCGGAGCGGAACATCGCGCATCGGATCATCGAGGAGTTCATGTTGCTCGCCAACGAAACCGTGGCCGAACACTTGGCAGACCAGGGTGCGCCGACGCTGTTTCGCGTCCACGAGGCGCCAGATCCCCTCAAAGTCGAGGAGCTCGAGGAATTCGTCTCCACGCTCGGTTACGGTCTCGCCGTGCCTCCGCACCTCGCGCGTCCCAAGCACTTCCAGCGCCTCGTCGAGCGCGTGCGCGGCAAGCCGGAGGAGCGACCCATCGCCGCGCTCATGTTGCGCACCATGCAGAAGGCGCGCTATGACCCGGCCAACCTCGGGCACTTCGGATTGGCAGCCGAGTTCTATACGCACTTCACGTCACCCATTCGCCGTTACCCGGATCTCATCGTCCATCGGGCGCTGCGTGAGCTCCAGCACGGCGGGATGACGCCGGAGACCGCAACGGACCGCGCCGAAGAGTTACCGGAGGTGGCGCGACATTCGTCGGAGATGGAGCGCCGGGCAGACGAGGCCGAGCGCGAGCTGCTGCAGTGGAAGAAAGTGCGCTTCATGGCGGACAAGGTGGGCGATGAGTTCGATGGGTACATCACCGGCATCGCACCATTCGGATTGTTCGTCGAGCTGGTCGAGCACTTCGTCGAAGGACTGGTACACGTCTCGACGATGGCAGATGACTACTACCGATTTACCGAGCGTGCACACACGTTGCGGGGCGAGAATACAGATAAGGTCTACCGACTCGGGGATCATGTGCGCGTCCAGGTGGTGCGCGTCGACTTGGAGCGGCGACAGGTCGACCTCGGGCTGGTCGAGATCCTCGAGAGGCTTCGAGAGCAGGGGCAGAAGCGCCCTCGAGGCGAAGGGCCGAAAGGGCCGAGACGAAGCGGGAAGGCGGCTGTTCGAAGCGGGAAGAGCGGAAGGGCGCGGCGGCCTGGCAGGCGGGAGCGCGCGGCGGGCAGGGGCAGGCGAAGGTAGGTGATGAGGCACATCGTCGTCGGCACTGCGGGTCATATCGATCACGGGAAGAGCGCCTTGGTGCGCGCGCTCACGGGAACGGATCCAGACCGGCTCAAGGAGGAGAAGGCGCGCGGTATCACGATCGATCTTGGATTTGCCTCCTACGAGCGGGGTGACGTCTCCGTCGGCTTCGTGGACGTGCCTGGCCACGAGCGCTTCGTGAAGAACATGCTGGCCGGTGCAACTGGGATCGACGGCCTGCTCTTCGTCGTCGCGGCCGACGAGTCGGTCATGCCACAGACGCGCGAGCATCTGGATATCTGTCGCTTGTTGCGGGTCCCAGCCGGTGTCATCGCGCTCACGAAATGCGATCTCGTCGACCCAGAAACGCTCGAGCTCGTGCGTCTCGAGGTACGTGAGGTCGTAGCTGGGACGTTTCTCGAGAAGGCGCCCGTCATTGCGGTGTCGGCGCGTACCGGTGACGGGGTCGACGTGCTGCGCGCCGCGCTCGATGAGCTACCGCACCACGTGGGGCACCGCCGCGACGACGCCCCTGCGAGACTCCCAATCGATCGAGTCTTTTCAATCAGGGGCTTTGGTACGGTAGTGACTGGCACGCTCGTCGCTGGGACGCTGACGGTCGGTGAAGACCTCGTCGTGGCGCCGCGTGGCCGCGCTGTGAAAGTTCGTGGCCTGCAGGTGCATGGTCGGCAGGTGCCGCGCGCGAGCGTGGGACAGCGCACAGCCGTCAATCTCCAAGGCCTCGACGTGGACGAGATCGCACGGGGCGATACGCTGGCCGCCGAAGGCGCAGTGTCGGTGAGCAATCGGCTCGACGTAACGATCGAGATCGTGGAGTCGGCGCGCGCGCTGCCGCATGGCGCGCGAGTGCGGTTTCACGTGGGAACCACGGAGGTCCTCGGCCGTGTCTCGCTGGTGGGGAGCTCCAATGGCAGCCTGCCACCAGGCGGGAGGGCGTATGCGCGCATCCGACTCGAGCGGCCGATCGCAACCGTGCGGGGGGATCGCTTCGTGGCTCGCGCGTACTCGCCGCCCCTGACGATTGGGGGTGGAGCCGTGCTGGATCCGCTGCCGCCGCCGGGCGCGACGCAGAGCAAAGCGACCCGTGCGCGTTTCGTGGCCATTGATCCGGCGCGGCACACGGCAGAACGGACACCGCATGCAGCGGACGTTGCCGCGCTATGCGCAATCCTGCAGCAGGCCGGCGCGGGCGGTGTGGCGCGCGCGGCGCTGAGCTCGCGCTTTGGTCTGCCAGCGTCGGATGCCTCCGCGGTGACACGCGCGCTCGCGGATGCGGGAGAAGCCCTTCAGGTGGGCGACCGCCTCGTTGCGCAGAATGCGATCGCCGCACTCAGTCGGGCCGTTGTGGAGCTGCTCAGCCGCCATCACCAGGCGGATCCGTTGTCACAGGGGCTGCCGCGGGAGGAGGTGCGCACTCGCCTGTTTCGATACACGCCACCGGCGGTGTTCGATGAGGTCGTCGCGTCGCTGCATGCAGAGGGTCGTGTGAGCGCGACCGAGCGTCTGGCGCTCACCTCGCATCGACCGGCTCTATCCGCCGACGAGGAAGAGGCGGCCCGTCGTATCGAGGCGGCGATCGAGCCGCGCGGCCTGGCCGCCCTGACAGAAGCTGGCCTGGCTGAGGTGACAGGTCTGTCGCCGCGGGTTATCGCCCGGGCGCTGGTCTGGTTGTTGCGCGAGAAGCGGCTCGTGCGGCTGGGGGAGTTGGTCGTTCCAGCTCAGCAATTATCGCGCCTCGAGGCAGACCTGGTTGGCGTGCGCCGCGCCGCGAGCCAATCGGTACTAATTGATGTCAGCTGGTTCAAGGAGCGTTACGATCTGACCCGTAAGCATGCCATTCCGCTATTGGAGTACTTGGACCGCCAGAAAGTGACGCGACGCGTGGGCGACAAACGGGAGATTCTGTAGGGTGCCTCGGCGAAGGTGTCCCTGCCGTCGCCGAAGGAGGGCGTGGTCGTCGAACGCGCCGCGCTAGCTGTCGGCCTTCGTCTTGTCGGAGGGGTCCTCGCGAACCGAGGCCTTGAAGTTGCGAATGCCCTTCCCGAGACCGCCCATCACTTCTGGAAGCCGGCTGGCACCGAACACCAGCAGGACGATGAAGAGAATGATCAGCAGCTCCGGCAGGCCGACGGGACCGATCAGTGCAAACATGGCGACCTCCGTATGCATGTCTCGATTCTAGCACCAAGCGCCGATGGGCTGGAGAGAACCCTTGAGAGCGAGAAACTTGACGTATTGTGTCAGGTTTCGAGCTCTCGAGCGAGCGTCGGGGGGCGCGGCCGGAGGACGCGGCCCGCTAGAACCTGCGGGTCGTGTCTGATCCGAAGGGGTGGAGCGAGGAGCGTGGCGGTGGCGGTGCTGACGGCGCTGATGCTGTTGGCGGCTCCGCCCCAGCGGTCCCTGGCCCGTCAGTACACCTCCGGCGTGGAGCTCGTGGAAGTCTACGCCACGGTCGTGGACGCGAACGAGCGACCGGTGAGCGATCTCGTGCGAGATGATTTCGAGGTGCGCGAAGACGGTGTTGCACAGCGGATTGCCGCCTTCTCGACCGGAGCGTTGTCCCTGTCGGTGGCCTTGGCAGTCGATCGCTCGTTCAGTATGCGTGGCGAGCGCCTGCGCCTGGCGAAATCTGCGGCGCACCGGTTCTTGGGAGAGCTGACGCCGCGGGATCGGGTGATGCTCGTCGCGATTGGCGGCGAGGTCGAGACGATAGTGCCGTTGACGACGAACCGCGCGGCGCTGCATCGTGCAATCGAGGCGCTCGATTCGTGGGGGACGACGCCGATCTACGATGCGATTATTGCGTCGTTCGACAGCATCGAGGATGCCCCAGGCCGTCGTGCGCTCGTCGTGCTCACCGATGGCTATGAGCGCTTCAGTAAGGCCACCATCGAGGCGGCGCTCGGCCGGGCACGGCGAAGCGATGTTCTGGCCTACCCGATTGCGCTCGCGAACGGCCGGTCGCAGGTATTGGACTGGCTGGCGGAAGTCACCGGAGGCCGGTCGTTCCTCGTGAAGCGCCCCGACCGTCTCGGTCCCACGTTCGCTCAGATCGCGCGGGAGTTACGACACCAGTACTTGCTCGGCTACGTCCCTTCTCGTCACGGCTCTCCGGGCTACCGGCGCATCGAGGTCAGCGTCAAACGGAAGGAGCTGTCCGTGCGTGCGCGGACAGGGTACTACGCGCCTTGATCGGGAGTCGGGAATCGGGATTCGGGCTCGCCTCGCCGTCCGCCTTCGCGGCTTCGCCGCTTCGGCGAGACAGCCTTCGCTCGAGGCAGGGCTTGCCTAGCCGAAGCTCGCGGGAGGCGAGCGAAGGCTGGAGCGTTCGATTCGGAGGAGCTGCCAGGCGAGGCCAATCTGGAACGTCCGCAGGAGACGCCGTTTGAGGCTGCGATAGGACTGTTGGCCAGCGATGAGGTCGGACATGACCGTGCGGACACGGTTGCTCCGTTGCAACCCGTGCACGAGGAGGTGGATGAACGGTCCCGTGAACAGCCCGCGCTTCCAGCTCGACGCGTGCTCGATCTCGGGATAAATCTCGTCGGTCAGGGCGGCGCGATAACGCCGCGACTCGTCGCCTGCCGCCAGCGCTTCCGCGGCAAGCTCGCCCGAGCGTAGGGCAAAGTAGATACCCTCTCGCGTCATGGGATCAACCAGGCCCCCTGCGTCACCAACGAGCAGCCACCGGGGGCCGGACACGATCTGTCGCGCAAGGTCGGACGCGTTCAGCGAGGGGATGGGCCAGGAGTACGGCTTCAAGCGTGCCCCATCCGTGAGCCGCGCCTCCGCCATCCAGTCATTGAGAATGCGCCGCAGCGGCTCGGGGCGTGTTTCGTCCGCCTGCGCGCCGATGCCCAGGGCGAGATGGTCCGGGCGTGGAAACGACCAAATATAGCCCTGTGGCTGCGGGACGAAGCGGACGACGATTTCGCTCGCGCTGAGGCCATGCGCAAACACACCGGTCGTGAAGGAGAGCTGACCTCGGGCGAAAGGGCTCGAGAGCCGGCGCCGCACCAGGCTGTTCACACCGTCGGCGCCAATGAGGGCGTCGCTGCGATACGTGCCGCTGCTCGTGACAAGACGCGCACCATCCCGTGAGACATCAACGTCGCGAACACGCTCCGTGCGCCAGGTCGCACCGGCCTCGACGGCCGCCCGGACCAGGGCGAGGTCAAAGCTCTCGCGACTGTACACGAGCAACGAGCTGTCATCGTGACCCTGCGCCTCCAGTGCGACATTCGCGCGATGGGAGGCCGACGCCTCGAAGCGTACCCCCTCGATGACCACGGCGGACGGTCCGCGCATGCGAAGCGCCGGCGCGACGAGCGCGAGCGCGCGGCGCGTGACACCGCCGCCGCATGGCTTCTCGCGTGGGTGCGAGGCGTCGAACAAGCCAACCCGCGCCCCCCGCCGGGCGAGCTCATGGGCGGCCCAGGCGCCGGCCGGCCCTGCGCCGACGATAGCGACGTCGAAGTGTTGCATTCTGTATCAGCGCGCGACGCAAAATGGTGTCGATTGCACGCCTATGCGGGCGGTGCACGCGGCAGCCGGTGCATTCTGCCATAGATTCAGCATTCGGTTGCGCCCGCGGCGCGCGCCTCATGCCGCCCTGGCGCTGCCGGGACGAGCAAGTTGCGCTAGAGTGAGATGTGGCTCATCCCCTGATCCTGGCGCTGTTCGACGTTCCCGAGGCGGCGGTCGATGCCGCTCGAGCGATGCGTGCGCTCGGTGTGCCGGCCGACCGACTGTCGGTTGTGGCCCGTACCCACGACGATGAAGGGGACATTGCCGCGCGGGCCGGGGGCACGCCGGGCGCCGAGATCGAGGATTCGCGGCCTGCCGGTTGGCTGGGTGAGCTGGGAGCCCAACTGGTGGCGCTCGTGGCGCTCGTCTTGCCAGGCATTGGCCCCATCGTGTCGGCTGGGCCGCTCGCGGCGGAGGCAGGCGAGACCGCTGGACATCTCGCAGGTGGCCTGCATCGGGTGCTGGCGCGCGCCGGCGTGGAAGAGGCGCTGATAGATCGGTGGCAAGCGCGTGTGAGGGCGGGCGCGGTGCTATTGGGCGTCCACACGAGCGACGCGAACGTACCCGCAGTGCAACAGACGCTCATTGCGCACGGTTCCTCGGATCTCGCCCTGGCCCAATGGGACGGAGATTGATCAGCGGTATTGCTTTTGCAACGCTCTAGGCGGAGACCCGAAGTCTCGCTGGATCGTCCATAATTGAGTAAGGCTATGTCGGAGTCGCCGACCACGGGCAGAACGGTCGAACAGGTGGCGCGCTCGAGCTACGTCACCGTTCAGTTGCACGATGCTCCGCAGGCGGAGCCATCGCTGCTCGACTGGGTGCCCGCACGCTTGCGCAATGCGCTGGGCGTGTCGGTTGTGATCCACCTGATCCTCGCGGCACTGCTCGGGTGGGCGCTGATGTGGAGGCCGCCGATGCCTCGGATTCCGGCGGCGCGCGACGAGCCGGTACAGATGGTTTATCTGAACATCCCAGGGCCTGGCGGCGGCGGTGGCGGTGGCGGCAACCAGCAACAGGAGCCGCCGCGCCGGCTCGAACGGCCTGGCCCGGATGCCGTGTCGATTCCGGAGGTCAAGGAGGCGCGCCTCGAGCCCCTACGCGAAACCGAACCGCCAAAGCCAAAGCCGCCTGAGCCGCCAAAAGCGGTCTTGCCGCTGATGTCGGTTGCCTCCAGCGCGGTCGAGCTGAAGGGCGCGATCTTCGAGCCGCCCAGGGCCACGACCTCCCGGGGGTCGGGCTCCGATGGCGGAGCTGGCACGGGCGAGGGGCGCGGCTCTGGACCTGGCGAGGGTTCCGGGCTTGGCCCCGGACGTGGCGGAGGCACAGGGGGCGGTGCGTACCGGCCTGGAGCTGGGATCGATCTGCCTCGGAAGATCGTCGAAATCAAGCCTCAATACACGGCCGAGGCGATGCGGGCAAAAATTCAGGGGACCGTCTGGCTCGAGTGTATCGTCGCCACTGACGGGCACTGCACGAACATTCGCGTGACGCGCTCCCTGGACTCCGCGTTTGGTCTCGATCAGGAAGCGGTCAAAGCCGCCCAAAAGTGGCAGTTCGAGCCGGGCAAGCGGCGAAAAGACGGTGTGCCCGTGCCCGTCATCATCTCGATCGGGATGGACTTTACGCTGCGCTGACTTGCCATCGTCCTGCGCGCCCGAACCTCGAGGTTGGGCCTACACCATGAAAAAAGCCCGCGAGGGTTGTGTGTCCTCGCGGGCAAATGCACTCCGCATGGCACGTAGCGAGGGGGCTTTAGACCCCTCGCCTATGGGTCCGCTCATCACCTGGGGCCCGCGCGCTACGTGCTGGGTGTGCCTCTTTGCTTAGTACATCCCGCCCATGCCGCCTCCCGGAGGGCCGGCTGGAGCTTCCTTCTTGTCCTCGGGGATCTCCGAGACGAGCGCCTCCGTGGTCAGCAGCAGTGACGCGATGGACGAGGCGTTCTGCAGCGCCGTCCGCACCACCTTCGTCGGATCGATGACGCCCGCCTTGACGAGGTCCTCGTAGACATCAGTGGCGGCGTTGAAGCCAAAGTTCGCTTCCTTCGACTCCTTGATCTTCTGGACGACGATTGAGCCTTCCTGTCCAGCGTTCTGCGCGATCCAGCGCAGAGGATCCTCTACCGAGCGCTTGACGATGTTGATGCCGACGCGCTGGTCGTCGTTGTCGGTCTTGACGCTGTCGAGGGTTTGGCCCGCGCGCAGCAACGCGACACCACCGCCCGGCACGATGCCCTCTTCGACGGCCGCCTTCGTGGCATGCATGGCATCCTCGACGCGCGCCTTCTTCTCCTTCATCTCGGTCTCGGTGGCCGCGCCCACCTTGATGACGGCGACGCCGCCGACCAGCTTCGCAAGTCGCTCCTGGAGCTTCTCGCGGTCGTAGTCGGAGCTCGTCTCCTCGACCTGCGCGCGGATCTGCTTGACTCGACCCTCGATCGCCTGCGAGCTGCCGCCGCCCTCGATGATGGTCGTGTTGTCCTTGTCGATCGTGACTTTCTTGGCGGTGCCGAGATCCTCGACGCGGACGTTCTCGAGCTTGATCCCGAGATCCTCCGTCACGGCCTTACCGCCGGTAAGGGTCGCGATGTCCTCGAGCATGGCCTTGCGCCGATCGCCGAAGCCGGGCGCCTTGACCGCCGCGCACTGCAGCGTCCCGCGCAGCTTGTTGACGACCAGCGTCGCCAGCGCCTCGCCCTCGATGTCCTCGGCAATGATGAGAAGCGGCTTGCCCATACGGGCCACCTGCTCGAGCAGCGGCAGGAGGTCCTTCATCGAGCTGATCTTCTTCTCGTGGATGAGGATGACCGCGTTCTCGATGGCCACCTCCATGCGCTCAGGATCGGTCACGAAGTAGGGCGAGAGATAACCACGGTCGAACTGCATGCCTTCGACGACCTCGAGTGAGGTTTCCATCGACTTGGCCTCTTCGACCGTGATCACGCCGTCCTTGCCCACCTTTTCCATCGCCTCGGCGATGATCGTGCCGATCGCCTGGTCGCCATTGGCGGAGATCGTCCCCACCTGCGCGATGGCCTGGCCGCTCACGGGCTTGCTGTTCTTCTTGATCTGCTCGACGAGATGCTGCACCGCCTTCTCGATGCCGCGCTTCAACTCCATCGGGTTGGCGCCGGCCACCACGTTGCGTGCGCCCTCGCGGAAGATGCACTGTGCGAGGACGGTCGCCGTCGTCGTGCCGTCGCCGGCCACGTCGGACGTCTTGCTCGCCACTTCTCGCACCATCTGTGCGCCCATGTTCTCGAGCGAATCCTTGAGCTCGATCTCCTTGGCGACCGTCACGCCATCCTTGGTGATGGTCGGTGAGCCGAATTTCTTGTCGAGCACGACGTTACGCCCCTT
>WHTT01000142.1 GCA_009377605.1 Luteitalea sp. | reverse complement strand
TAGGGGACATTTCTATTTCGCTCGCGAGGGGACATTATCACTTCGCTTCAACAGGCCACCGACAGGCCACCAAAGAGGCCGCCCCAACTGGGCGCCAAAAGCGGAGGGCGAGGGGCCTTGGCCGCCCAGCCGCCACCAGACGGCGACCGCTGCGGGGCGGGGCGAAGACGAAGGTGGACAGAACGCTCTGGAAACAGTTTCAGGAATTCGATATTCTGCGCGAGCAGACCTACTTTCCCCGATCGAAGCGATGCAAAAGAAAGCAGCCCTCGAAACACCCTCCATCCAGAGCTTGGGACGAGGTCTGTCGATTCTCGAAGCCGTGGCCGAGTCCTCCGAGCCGGTCCCGCTTCGGGTCCTGACGGATCGCCTCGGTATCGATCGAAGCAGCGTCTTCCGCTTGGCCAATACGCTGAAGCAGCGCGGATTCCTCACGCATCCGAACGGCCGAAAAGAGTACATCCTCGGACCGTCGGTCTGGCGCCTCTCGCGCAAATACGGCCTGAGCACACTCGTCACCTTCTGCCATGACCACCTCAAGACGCTGGCCGCCAAGACCGGCGAGACGGCGCACCTCGCGGTGCGAGAAGGCAAGCAAGCGCTGTTCATCGATCATCAGGCCGCGACGGATCAAGTGGTCGCCGTTTCGGGTCGAACCGGCGAGCTCATGCCCCTGTACTGCACCGCCCACGGCAAGGCGCTCATCGCGGATCTCGGGGCGGCCGATCTGCGAGCGATCCTTGGCGACCAACCGCTGCAGGCGTACACGAAGCGAACGATTGTCTCGATCGATCGTCTCGCGGAAGCGTGTGCCGCGATCAGCACCCGGGGGTTCGCGACCGACGATGGCGAGTTCCTCGAGGAAGTACGGTGTGTCGCGGCCCCAATTCGCGATCGGGATGGCACGGTCGTGGCCTCGATAGGCATCTCCGCACCGCTTACGCGCTTCTCCAAGAAGCGCTGCCTCAGCGCGGCTCAGCAGGCGTGCGCCGTCGCCCGCGATATCAGCACCGCTCTGACGACCTGACAAGCAGCCTCGCGCGGTCTTGAGACCGCAGGACGCCGATTCCACCCCAGATCGAGCCGACGCTTGACTCGGCTCGACCCTCGTTGGTAACATCCCGGCCCGCATTCATGCACAGGTTGTTGCACTATACGCAACAGTCGACCGAGGGGTGATCCGGTCGTACGTGAGCGGCGGTCAGCAGGGCGCTACGCACCTTGACGAGGTGGTGCGTTGACTGGAGGCGGCTCGCGTGCCGCGCCGGGTCGTCCCCGCACGTGCGCGCTCTGGAGGGCTCGGTGGCGCTGCCGGGCGTCGCCGCGGCATCCCAAGCTCTGGAGGAGGGGCCATGAAGGTTTTCGGAACACTTGCATTGGCGCTGTTGTGCGCCGCAGCGGCGTCCGCCCAAACAACGTCCGGCTCGATGACCGGCGCGGTCGTGGATTCCACGGGTGCAGTCCTGCCGGGGGCGACGATCACGGCCATCAACGAGCTCAACGGCCAGGAACGGACGAGCACGAGCGACGAGGACGGCAGCTTCGTGTTTCAGGCGCTCGCCCCCGGCGCGTACACGATCCGCGTGGCGTTGGAGGGATTCCAGACCTTGGAGCGCAAGGGCAACATGTTGATCGCCAGCGGACGATTGGCCCTTGGCGCGCTTCAGCTCGACGTCGGCGAACAAACCGAGTCGGTCACCGTGACCGCTCGTGGAGAGCGCGTCGCGACGACCACGACGTCCCATCAAGCCATTCTCGATCTCCAGCAGGTGACGAATCTCTCCATCCGCGGCCGAGACCCGGTCTCCCTGCTGAAGATCCTGCCCGGCGTCTCGCTCCTGGCCAACGACCAGGAAACGTTCGGCGGCAGCTACTCGACGCCGGTACCCAACATCCAGGGGGGTCGGGGCCAGACCCTCTACGTGGACGGCATCAACGGCGGCGACGGCGGCGGCGGCGGTAATTTCAGCGGTGCGACCAACCTCGATGCGATCGCGGAAGTCAACGTCCAAATGAGCGCCTACACCGCCGAGCACGGCCTGAAGGGCGGCGCCCAGGTGAACTTCATCACCAAGCACGGGGGGTCCGAGTACCGCGGCACCGCGTACACCTACCAGCGTCACGAGATGTTCAACGCGACGAACTTCTTCAACAACAAGGACGACGTCGAGAAACCCGAGTACCGCTATTCGACCATCGGCGGCAACCTTGGTGGGCCGGTGCCGAAGATTCCGGGGCTCAACCCGCAGGGAAACAAGCTGTCCTTCTTCTACTCGCTCGACGACACGCAGCTCAAGGATCCAAATCAGCTGCGGCGTTTTACGATGCCAACGGCGCGTGAACGGGCGGGCGACTTCTCGCAGACACGGACGACATCCGGCGATTTGATCGTCGTCCGCGATCCGCTGACCGGTGAGCCGTTCCCGGGCAACATCATCCCGCCCGATCGGGCCGATCCGCGCGGCATGGCACTGCTCAATCTGTTCCCGCTGCCCAACACGGACGGGTCGGGGTACAACTACCTCACGCAAGAAGACAGCATCGATCATCCGCGGCGGCAGCATCTCATCCGCGTGGACTACCGAGCCACCGAGCAGGACACCCTCGCCGTCAAGTATCAGACCTGGTACACGAAGAGCGTGGGATGGAACGTGGCGGGTGCGTCCGCGCGTTGGGGACTGGTCCGGCAACGCTACGACTTCACCGCGGACCAGGGCAAAATCGACTATACGCGCATCCTGGGGGCGAACACCGTGCTCGAGCTCGGCGCCGGCATCTTCTACAGCACCGAGGACGGGCCGCCCGAGAACGACGCGCAATTGGCGAGCATTCAGCGGAGCAGCTATCCCGAGCTGGCCAACCTGCCGCAGTTCGCGCCGATACACAACCCGCTCAATCTGATCCCGCGCGTGGACTTTGGCACGGTGCAGAGCAATAGCCGCGACATCGGCGAGATCACCTACGACGGCCGGTGGCCGATCTACGGCGCCGACACGGCGCTCAACACTGCCCTGACCCTGACCCACACGCGTGGTGCACACACGTTCAAGCTGGGCGTCATGCACGAGCACGAACGGTTCGGTCAGGCGCGCTCCGGGAACTTCGGTGGCGAGCTCAGCTTCCGGAGAGACGGCGCCGACCCCGGCAACACCGGCTTCGCCTACGCGAACGCGTTCATGGGGCACGTCACGGAGTACAGCGAATCCATGGGGCGCGTTGGCGACAACCGCCGGCAGAACACCCTGGCCTGGTTCGTCCAGGACACGTGGAAGATGAACAACCGGCTCACGCTGGATCTCGGCGTGCGCATGTACAAGTGGGACCATCCACACCAGGGTGGCGGCGAGGCATCGGTCTTTGGCTTCGATCGCTTCGATCCGGAGTGGGGCGGCAACCCACCGGTGCTGTTCGAGCCGACCATCACCGCCGATGGCCGCCGCGCGTTGAACCCGCTGACGGGCCAGGTCGTCCCTGAATCCTTCATCGGGCAGATGGTGCCCGGATCCGGCTATACCTGCGGCGTGATTACGCCGTCCACGCCGTGCGAGATCAACGGCATCGTGGTTCAGCAAGACGGCAGTTACGTCAAGGGTGGACGTGGATTCGTCGAGCCGATCGGCGTCTTGTTCGATCCGCGCGTCGGGATGGCGTATGCCATCAACCCCAAGACCGTGCTGCGCGCTGCAGGCGGCGTCTTCCACAACGCAACCGGTGGCCCGACCTTCGACGGCGGCCCGGCGTACAACTTCACGCGAACCATCCGTTACACCGATATGGACTCGTACCTGACGGGAACGGGTACGACGACGCCGACCGACGTCAACGGTATCGAGCGAGCCAACGCGAAGCAGCCTGTCACCTACCGGTATACCGTGGGGCTCCAGAGAGAAATCGGGTGGAACACGGTGCTCGACGTCGCGTACGTGGGTGACACCACGCACAACCTCGGCCTGGACTGGAACTACAATGCCCTCCCCGCCGGCGCACGGTTCTTGGCGGAGAATCGCGACCCCACCGTCGAGGCGACCGCCGCCAATCCGGGCGCGCTGCCCGATGAGTTCCTGCGTCCGATCACTGGCTTCGGCGATATCGAGATCAGCGCTCCGATTGGAAAGGCCTGGTACGACTCGCTGCAGCTGCAGCTCACACGCCGCTTCACCGGTGGGTTCGAGCTGGCGGGGAGCTATACGTGGGCCAAGGGCTTCGCGACGGGCCTGAATCAAAACAATCCGTTGCCCTCGAGCGTGGCCAAGACACGAAGCAATATTCAGGAGCACGTGGTCGTGGCAAGCTACATGGTCGATGTCCCTGCCGGCAGCAAGCTCGTACGCTGGGATCCTGCGAAGTGGGCGTTGGACAACTGGCGGATCTCCGGCATCAGCACGTTCGCCACCGGTGGCTTCTCGGACGTCGAGGTGGAATTCAGCGACGACTTCGACTTCTCGGGAGGCGGTGAAACCTGCGGCAACATCAACATGACCGCGGATCCGAATCTCCCGGCCGGCGAGCGGGCCGTCGACCGCTGGTTCGACACGAGCGTGTTCCAACGCCCCAGCGGACGGGGCGATATCGGGAACAACTGCTACAACGCCAAGATCCGCTTGCCCGGCTTCCACAATCACGACCTCTCACTCTTCAAGGATTTCCCGCTCAAGGGGAACCACAGGCTCCAGTTCCGGTGGGAGATCTATAACCTGTTCAACCACGCGCAATGGAACGAGGTGGATACGGAGGCGCAATTCGATACCACCGGCAGGCAGACCAATGCTGACTTCGGCACGGTCACGTCGGCACGCAACGAGCGCCGCATGCAGTTCTCGCTGCGGTATAGCTTCTAGGTAGGGCCGCCTCGCCGAGCCGGCCGTTGTCTCGGCGCGGCGTCCCGACGGGGCGTTCGGCGAACGCGCCCTACCTCGGTCAACAGATCATGAGATCCAACACTCGGCGTCTTTGGTTGCCTTTCTTGGGAGCTGCCGGCTTGATTGGTCTCCTCCTCGGAGCCTGGCTGGTCCGTGGCGCGTGGACCCTCGAGGAACAGCGGTGGACGACGTGGAGCGACTACGGCGGTTCGTCCGACTCAATGCAGTACTCGGCGCTCACGCAAATCAACAAGACCAACGTGAGCAGTCTCGAGTTGGCCTGGCACTATCCCGTGCCCGATCGCACGGGTAACTTTGGTTTCAATCCGATCGTCGTGGATGGCGTGATGTACGTGCTCGGGCGCGAGAACAACATCGTCGCGCTCGAGGCGACCACAGGGAAAGTAATCTGGTCGCATGCGGTCGATGGTGAGGGCAGCCCCGGTAATCGCGGCATCAACTACTGGGAAAGTGAGGACCGTTCCGACCGCAGGCTGATTTACGCGGCCAGCGGCGCGTTGTGGCAGATCGACGCGCAGACCGGCGAGGCAATCACCGCCTTCGGTGACAACGGCCGGGTCGAGATGCGAGTAGGACAACCGCGCGTCCTCGGCAGTCCCAGCGGCACACCTGGGCGTGTATACGAGAACCTGTTCATCACCGGCTCCAATACCGGCGAGCGATACTTCTCGCCTCCGGGCGACATCCGCGCGTACGACGTGATCACCGGCAAGCTGGTCTGGACGTTTCACACCGTCCCGCGTCCAAGCGAGCATGGCCATGACACCTGGCCGCCGGAGGCCTGGAAGTACGCCGGCGGCGCCAACACCTGGGGAGAGATCTCGATCGACGAGAAGCGAGGGATCGCCTATGTGCCCACCGGCTCTCCCACTCACGACCTCTACGGCGGTGACCGGCTAGGCGCCAACCTGTTTGCGAACTGTCTGCTGGCGCTGGATGCACGGACCGGGAAGCGCCTGTGGCACTTTCAAGCCGTGCACCACGATCTCTGGGATTACGACCTGACGGCCGCACCGAAGCTCTTGACCGTACGCCACGATGGCGAAATGGTCGACGTCGTCGCTCAACCGACGAAGTTCGGGTTTCTGTACGTATTTAATCGGGAGACCGGGGAGCCACTGTGGCCGATCGAGGAACGGCCGGTTCCCGCGAGCGACGTACCGGGTGAGAAAGCGTGGCCCACCCAGCCCTTCCCGACCAAGCCGCCCCCGTTCGCACGGCAGGAATTCAAGGAAGACGACATCAATCCCTATCTCGATCCGAAGGATAAGGAGGCGGTGCACAAGCGCTTCCTGGCGGCTCGAGCTGGGCGCGTATTCACACCGCAGCTTCTGGATCGCGAGCAGATCATGATGCCCGGACAGTTTGGCGGGGCGAACTTCGGTGGCAGCGCGGCGGATCCGGAGACGGGATTTCTCTACGTGCGAACGACGGATCATCCGACGATCCATCAACTCAGGGAATTTGACCCGGATGAGGAGCGCAAGAGGAGAGAGGGCTCTCCTGAAGTGCGGGGCCGCGCAGTGTACGAGCAAATGTGCGTCACCTGTCATGGCAAGCCTCAGCAAGGCGGCATCCAGACGATGGACCGCAGCGGCCTGATTGCCATCAGCGAACTGAGCGCGGACTATCTCGAGGCGCAGATCCGAGAAGGGCAAGGCCAGATGCCAGCCTTCACCGAGGACGTCATCTCCGACGACGACCTGGAAGATCTCATGGCGTTTCTAGGACGCCCGGCCGATGACGACGAGGAGCGAAGCCGCGAGCGCAGGCCGGTTGCCACCGATTCGGCGCGCAAAGATGGTATGACGCTCTACCCCGGCACTCGCTACACCGGTCCGCTCGGACGCGCGTTCCAAGCAGAGAGCGGCCTTTCCGCGATCGGCCCGCCCTGGTCGGAGATCGTGGCCTACGACCTCAACGAGGGCACCATAAAGTGGCGTGCGCCGTTCGGCACCAGCCCGGCGCTGGCGGCGCGCGGTATCACGAACACCGGCAACGGGCGGCGCGCCTGGCGAAATGGCCCCGTCGTCACGGCGGGCGGGCTGATCTTCGTTGGATCGTGGGCCGACCGTATGCTCCGCGCTTTCGACAAGGACAATGGCAAGCTGCTCTGGGAATACGAGTTGAACGCGAATCCCGAAGGCATCGTGTCGGTCTTCGAGGTGGGCGGCCGTCAATACATCGCCTTCTGTGCCTCGGGCGAGGAGGGCAACGAAACGCCGATAGAGGAGGCGTTCGAGGCGCGGCCCGGGCTGGCGTCGGCTCAAGGCTACTACGTGTTCGTGTTACCACAGACCGCTGACACCACGACGGACTAGCCAAGTGTCCGACCTTTAGGCCGGGCGCACAAATGCGAAAACTCCAGGGCGATCCTGTAGGACCGCCGACAACGGTATCGGAAATGATGCGACCCATCCGAAAGCTCGTCACAACGGGAGCACTGATCGCTTGCTTGACTATCCCCACAGGCGGGCAAGAAGCATTCGAGAGGGCGCCCGATGCGCTGGAACGCGTCTCGTGGCGGACGCGCACGCTCGTGGGTGAGGATCGCCTCACGCAGTGGAAATTCGGCATTCTCGCCAGCGCTCTTGCAGATCTCACCTTCCTCGAAGCCGTGGTCAGGGCCGATGCGGTGGCGGTGGACTTCATCGAAGGGTCGAACACGCAACCCGTCAGCCCGGACATCCAGAAGGCTCTGAACTCCACCCTCACCACAGAGGAGATTAGCGCCGCGCGGACCGGGATGGGCGAGGATCGGAGCACAGTGGCTGTCCGAGGACGGCCTGCCGACGATCGGTCCTCCGTGGTCGGAGCTGGTCGCGTACGACCTGAACGAGGGAACGATCGAGTGGCGTGTGCCCGTCGGCAACATTCCCTCGCTGGCGGCGAAAGGGATCACCAACACGGGCAGCTATCGCCCGAGAACCGGGCCCGTCGTCACCGCCGGAGGTCTGATCTTCCTCGCGTCCGGCGGCGATCGCACGCTTCGCGTGTACGACAAGGACAACGGACGGGTCCTCTGGGAGAAGCCGCTTGAAGCAAACCCAGACGGGATTCCGGCGGTGTTCGAGCGCCGTGGACGTCAGTACGTCGTCTTCTATGCGGCGGGCGACGAGGGCGGCGGATCTCGTACACCGGCGATGTTCAGGCCCGGCAAGCCGGAAGCTCAAGGCTACTACGCGTTTGCGCTGCCCTGAGTGTGGCGGCCGCGCAAGGCCGGGCCCATCAGGACGAAGAAGGCACGCACCAGAAGTCATGGCGCCACAACGAGGTTGGATGCTTGACTAGTCCACATCGCTTAGCTAACATCGGCGTATGCCCGAAACGGTCGTCAATATCCACGCCGCCAAGACACAGCTCTCCCGGCTAGTTGCGCGGGCCGAACGCGGGGAAAGAATCACGATTGCGCGGGATGGCAAGCCGGTCGCAGAACTTGGTCCTGCGCCGCGACGCACGCATCGGTTGCCACCAGAGGATCCGCTCCTCAACCTGGACGAATTCGCCATCGATGGTGCGGGTGGCAAGCTGACGAATGCCGAGATCGATCGGATTCTCTATGGCAGGTCGTGAGGTCTTCGTTGACACTTCCGGCCTCTACGCCCTCGTCGACAAGAACGATGCCCACCATAGTCCTGCCAAGAAGGTCGTGAAAGCGTTCCTCCGGGCAGGTCGACGATTCGTGGTCACCGATTACATCGTTGCCGAAGCCGTCACGCTTGCCAACGTGCGCAGCGGCGCGCATGTTGCATTGCGCGTGCTGGACTTGATCGAGCAAAGCGCCGGAATTCGTCTCGAGTGGGTTGGACCATCCCGCTTCGACACGGCAAAGAATTTCTTTCGAAAACACGCCGATCACGCGTACTCGTTTACCGACTGCTCGAGCTTCGTTGTCATGCGGGAGTTGCGCCTGACGCAGGCGCTGACGACGGATGGCCACTTTCCGGAGGCTGGCTTCGAAGCGTTATTGCCGGCACGCTGAGCCCACCCGCTCCGTCAGGCAACTACCGTCGACGACCTACTGTGCCAGACCCAGGCCCTACTCGTACCGGAGGGCCTCAATCGGGTCCGTGCGCGAGGCGCGGCGGGCTGGGATATACGCGGCCAGGAAAGCTGTCATCGTCAGGACGAGCCCTGCGGCGAGGAAGACGCTCGGGTCGCTGGGCGCTTGATCTCTCGAGATAGAGTACTTATCCTCCAAACTGTACAACTTCATTCGGGCTCTTGAATCCAGAAGCGCCCGCGCGTCACGAACCAGTCGGGCCGTCCCGGCGCGCCCGACCAACGACAAGCCTGAAGGAGGCACGAGGATGCAGAGGCGTACATTTCTGCGAAGCGCAGGCGCAGCCGTCGCCTGGACGGTTTTCTCGACGAGCAGAGTGCTCGGCGCCAACGAGCGCCTGCGGGTTGGGCTGATTGGTTGCGGCGGCCGTGGCCGACTCGTGATGCGAGACATACTGCAGGCGCCAGACACGGAGCTGGTGGGCGCGTGCGATGTGTATGAAGCCAACGCCCAGCAGGCCACCACCGAGATGGCCGGTGGGAGGGCTCCCACATTTCAGGACTTTCGCAAGCTGCTGGAGATGAAGGACCTCGATGCCGTGCTCGTGGCGACACCCGACCACTGGCACGCGATTCCCACGGTGCTCGCGCTCGACGCCGGAAAACACGTGTTCGTCGAGAAACCCTTCGCCCTGACGATCAAAGAAGGCCGGGCGATGGTCGACGCAGCGACACGGACGGGTCGTATCCTGATGCCTGCCACCCAACATCGCTCGTCGCCCCACATTGCGGAGGCGGCCCGGATGGTCCAGGCTGGAGAAATCGGAGACGTGAGCTTGGTTCGGGTCTGGAACTCCGGCAACAATGCGCAGGGCCCCGCAGAGAACGTTCCCGATTCCGACCCACCCGAGGGGTTGGATTGGGACTTCTATCTGGGGCCTTCACCACAGGTACCGTTCAACGAAACGCGGTTCTTGAGCACGTACCGCGTCTACTATGACTACGCAGGCGGATACATCACCGACTTCGGTAACCATCGCATCGACAGCGTCCACCAGATCATGAACGCGACGGCGCCCGTTGCGGTGTCCGCCTTTGGCCGCCGCGTCATGAAAGACAGCCCGGGTGACATCTTCGACCTACACGTGGCCACGTACGAGTATCCAACCTTCATCATGGAGTACGTGGCAAACTGGGCAAACGGACACGGTCTAGGTGGGCGCTACGAAGGACAGGAATACTACAGCATGGTCGGCAACCATGACCGGCCGCACGGACTGGCCTTCTATGGCACCCAGGGCACGCTCATGGTAGACCGCATCGGTTGGGAGTTGTACACGGAACCTCAGCGCCGCGGGCGTGAGAAGCAGGAGTCGCCATCGGCCGCGTCGGCGGGCACGAGGAAGGCCTTTCAAGGCGACGACGCAACCGCCCTTCACGCGCAGAACTTCGTGAAGCAAGTACGGCTGGGCAAGAAAGGTGCAGTGGATGAGATGATCGGGCATACGTCGACGACGGCCTGTCTCCTCGGCACGATTGCCGCCAAGACAGGGCGCCGGCTCACCTGGAACGCGAAGCAGGAAGACTTCGAGAACGATGCCGAGGCCTCGACGTTGCTGGGACGCAACCTGCGTGAACCGTACGCGTGGATCGAAATCTGAGGTTCTGTTGAACGTGTGATCACAAAATATGCAGGCGGTGCCATAACTGGGGCGGGATGAGCATCGACCAGTGCGCCCAGACGAACGCGGTCACTCGGATGCTCCAGGTCTCGCATCACCGTGCCGCGAAACACCGACTTGGTCAGCGTGGTGACCGCGGCGCTGCGAATGAAGGGATCGTCATCGGTCAACGCGGCCCGCAGGCGCTCGTAGTCCTCGGGCGCAGCCAACGTGTAGAGCTCGTTCAGGCGGGCCACGGCCGGTGACGGCTCGGCAGGGGTGGACGCGGCGCGCGGTGGCACCGTCGCCACGCCATCGCGGGGCGTCACCTTCCAGATTCGTCCTCGCTTGTGGGTCGTGTAGTCGATCAGCATCCAGTCACTGATGTAGATGGTGCCATCAGGGGCCGTCGCCAGACCGGAAGGACGAAACGGCGATTTCTTGGTGTCGTGTCCTTCGCCTTGGAGAAAGATCTCGCCCGTG